>NZ_JAEILC010000068.1:0-78785 GCF_016307435.1 Pseudomonas sp. S4_EA_1b
ACCTATATTTTCTTTTTAAATCAAATACTTAATCGATAGTTAACTTCGGAGAGGGAGGTGCCAACTGGGCAGGTTTTAGTCAGCTCCGTGGCAAGTGACAATGATTTTCACTTGCACATCACGCACTATGCAGTTTTTGGGCTTGCCCGCTTGAAACTCCCTTCTTATCGCCGCACTCGTTGGAGCTTGCAATCAAGACTGGCAGCCAGGCCCAGAGAAGGGGCCAGGCCTTAACCGCAGTGGAGCGCTTGACCAGCGTTTCGGTCGACAAGGCCAGGATCAGATCTAACACTGTTGGCGGCAGCGGTGTTGATGGTCATGTGTCCCTGGACGTCTTCTTCTGTTGGGGAAAGAAGAAAAACGTCTTCTGCGGCGGCGCGATCAGGATATCGGTGGACTTGATGCTCGTGCCTTTGCGCCGCCTGCTCTTGCCTTCCTTGTCCACTGCCTGGATATCGCCGTTGGCCACCGCGACATCCAGGGCCAGCTTCACGCGACTTTCGTCTGCCATGGTGAAGTTGGTGAGCTCCGTCATGAGCTGGATGAAGGGACGACGCTCGACTTCGAATACCTGTTTGGGTAGCAGCTCGGACAGTTCCCCACGAATCCGGGTATCAGTCACTTGGTCGAACTGGTGTTCTCCTTCGCAGAGTAGGTCCGGCTGGCCGGTCACCCCCACATCCCGGTTAGCGTCGTAACCAAAGAAGCAGGACGGTGATAACAGGTGGGAGAAATTGTTGCCGTACTTCCAGTGTATGGCTTTCATCACGTCGTTGGCGCGGTAGCTGTTCGCCAGGTGGATGAACCAGTAGGCCATGGGGTTGGTGCCGTGTGGGCGAATGAAGAACACCGTCATGAACTGCGCGCCGCTTTCCTGCTTGATCCCGTCCGACAGATAGCGCTGGATCAGGTACTGCCAATCCTGGGAGCTATGTGCTTTTAAGTGCCGTAGCTGTTCCCAGGGGACATACTGTTCTAGACCGATACTGGCAATAGCCTTGCGGTTGGCGTGGCGGTCCGCTAGGTACGTGATTAGAAAGTCGACATTGAAGGTCAGCAGGACCTCAGCATTGCTGAGGTGCTGGAAGATCCATTTGATCTGGCCGAATGGCACGTCTCCGTAGCCGTACTGATCGAGCAGAAACAGAACGCGCTCGCTTTTTCCAAAGGCCTTGAGGCTTTGCGCAATGGCCGGAAGAGCTTTGGTGAACTCGGCGGTATGCAGGTGAATGTCCTGTCCAATGCGGGCCTGATGTCCGCGGCTGGCCAGGACGGCGTGCAAGCAAGCAGTATTCTTCGGCTTCACATCCACAAAGTGATGCTGCGAGCAGATCGGTCGATGCTTGATGCGCCCCACGTTGTTGCGCACTTCCGACTCCTGGATTGCTTCCAGGGCGATCACCGGGGAGCCGAAGTGGTGACCGCCTGCGCTGTCGTTATATATACCTCCACCGCTGAAGCCATCGACAATTGATAGGCCAAGCAGTGGCATTTGCTGATTCCGCATCAGGACATCGATGTAGGCCTGGATGTAGTCGTCGATGATCTGGTGCTTGATCTTGCTGTGTGGATCGATGGTGGGAAAGGTTTGGGTTGCCCAGTCCCAGCGGTACTTCTAGTCATCCTTGGCCATCGGGTCGTCCTTGTTTTGGTATCAGGCGAGGGTCAGCAGCGGAATTTCATCCCAGGTCTGGCCCTTCAGCAGCCGGCCATTAGCTTTCTTTGAACGCTTCACGCCATCGGAGCCCCAGCCGCCCCATTGTTTGAAAAAGAAAGCAGCGCCAAAGGCATCGCACTGGCGGTGGATGTTATCCACCCACTCCTGCTTCATTGGCCGGGCCTTGGCGCCGGACTCGCCGCCGACGATGACCCAATGGATGTCAGTCAGGTTCAGTTCACCCAAGTCTTCTAGTAAGGGTTCCGCGGAGAGGAAACGGATCGCGGCGTTGATGCCACGCAGGCAGTCGATTCTGGGCACGCCGTACTCCCGGTCCTCGACCGAGACCCCCAGCCAAGCGTTGGCCGGCGGTGTGCGCTGGCTGAAATAGTCGGCCAGGCGCTCGGCCCGCTTAGTGAGGATCTGGAAGGTGTGCTGTGAGGCCTGGTGGATAACCGCGAACACCTGGTCGATGTAGGTGTCCGGCACCTGCTCATGGAACAGGTCAGACATGGAATTGACAAAGTAGATGGTCGGCTTCTTGCGCTGCAGAGGCTCCTGCAGTTTCTCTGGGCGCAGGCTGAGGCGAAAGCCGTTCTCGTAGCCGGGCGTGCCCATGGCCTGCAAGCGACGCGCCATGTTCTCGGCATAGCAGTGTTTGCAGCCCGGCGACACCTTGGTGCAACCCACCACCGGGTTCCAGGTCATTTCCGTCCATTCGATGCTGGTCTGCGTACTCATTGCACCGTCACTCCTGTCGTGCGTCGATGTTAGTGAGAAGCTGGCACTTGAGTCAAAGTGCTGGCATTTAGTTCGAGAGCAGGCCTCGCAGCGAGGCCGCCAAAGGAGATGGCAGGGTCGATGTAGCGCATCGCCGATTTGATGTCCTTCCACCCCACGTAGGTCATTAACGCCTTAATGTCCCAGCCATTGGCCGTGGCCCAGGTGGCGAAGCCTCGACGCAATGAGTGGCTGGTATAAAGGTCAGCCTGGATCCCCGCACGCTGGAGTATCTGCCGCAGTAGGACGATCAGACTGCCAGGATTCAAGCCAGCCTCGTTCAAGTTGCCCCAACGGTCCAGCCGACGAAAAACCATCCCTCGAGCAATCCCTGCTGCACCGATCCAGTCGAGATAGGCCTGTACTGGGCAGAGGCACTTCAAGGCTGGTACGTAATGAGTCGTGCCGAGGTTGTCCCGGTCACCCTTGCTCCAAGGCAAAAACAGCGTCATGCCAGCACCGGCTTCGGCTTGAATGTGCTCCACCTGCAAGCGGCACAGTTCATCGCTACGAAAGCCTCGCCAGAAGCCGATTAGTAGCAATGCCGTATCCCGCCGACAGCGCAAATATCCCGCCAGGTCTTCGGCTTGAAACAGACACATAGCCTCCTGCTCCAACCACTCAACCGCATGCTCCAGATGCTGTAATTGCAGCGGCGCGGCCTGCTTTGTCTGGCTCGGGTGCAGGGTGCGAATTCCCTTCAGTACCTGGTGTACGGTCGGGGTCTTGGTGGGATCGGGGAAGCCGTGCCTGATATGCCACTGCGCGAGGGCGGCGAGGCGCTGCTTTAGCGTGTTGAGGCTCAGCGTGTCGGCGTAGTCCACCAGGTAACGCACGATGGAGTCACTCGTGGCCGGCAAGAAGCCGCCCCAGGTCACCTCGAAATGTTCGACGGCCGACTGGTAGCTACGCCGGGTGTTTTCCCGCGTGCCGGCTTGCAGGTAGCGCTCGACGTCCTTCATCGCCCGTGCGTGCCCTTTGTGTACTGGGAAACGACCGCGAAGCAGCCGTTTTTGCCAATCATATTGAATAATCATCGGTTATTTTATCTGAAACAAGCCTTCAAATCCTGCTTTACTTCATGACAATTTAGTATGTAAATACATGGTATGTAATCCATTATGAAATCGTAGGAGCAGACCATGGCCCGCGGCGGCATCAACAAGGCGCTGGTTCAGAAAGCCCGCCAGGCCATCCTGGCGCGGGGTGAGAATCCCAGCATCGACGCAATACGGGTCGAGCTGGGCAATACCGGCTCGAAAACCACCATCCATCGCTACCTGAAAGAACTCGAAGACGCCGACCGCGGCCGGAACGCGGCCGCATTGCCGCTCAGCGAGCAGCTGGCCAACCTGGTGGCCCAGTTGGCGGATCAGCTCAAGGAGGAAGCGCAGGCCGACGTGGCCCAGGAGCGCGAGCAACTGGCACGGGAACGACTCGATTACCAGAACCAGATTCGGCAGGCCGAAAGCCGTATCCAGCAGCTGGAAGGTCAGTGCGCTGGGCTCACGGAGCAGTTCCAGGCTGCCCAGCAAGCACTGCTGCAGGAACAACAGCTGCGCCAACAGGCCGAGGTCGAGAATGCCCGCCTGCAGCAAGCCAACCACGACCAGGAAGCGCGCCTGCAAGACCGCGACGGGCAGATTCGCTCGCTGGAGGACAAGCATCAGCATGCCCGTGATGCCCTGGAGCACTATCGCCAGGCCAGCAAGGAGCAGCGTGAGCAAGAGCAGCGCCGGCACGAGTCGCAGGTACAACAACTGCAACTGGAACTGCGACAGCTACAGCAGACCCTGATCGTCAAGCAGGACGAGCTGACCCACCTGAACCGCGACAATGCGCGCCTGCTTGCCGAGGCGCGGCAGCAGCAGAAGGATCAGCATGCGCAGCAGAAGCTACTGACGCAGAAGGCTCAGGCTCTGGAGGTCGCCCAGAACACGCTGACCAGCATTGAACGTACGAATGAAGCCCTGGAGCAGCGCTGCCACGCTCTGCAGGATGAGGTGACCCGGCTTGGTGAAGCCTCCTCGATTCAGGCACAGCAAACCCAGAGCCTGCAGGAGCGTCTGGCTAAAGCCACCGCGCAACTGAAATTGCTCGGGCAGGCACCGCCCACGAGCAGCGGTGGCGCAAGTAGCTCATGATCCGGCACACTGAGGTCAGAAGCGGAGTGGAGGTTCAGATGACGCTACCCTACGAACGTACCCGCTCGGTGGTGCAGGCCCAGGAGTTTCTCGTCGAGCTCTCTCGTGACACCACCTTGTCGGAGTCCATCCGCAATGAGGCTCGGCGGCTGCTGTGTCACTACCCGAGCAAGGGCGACATGCTGCAGGCCGGCCGGAATGAGGAGCAAGCGGCGGGTTCGATTTTCGAGCCTGTCTTCAGCTCTTCGATTGAAGACTGAACGGCTACCACTCCTGATATCTGCGCTCAGGCTCAGCCATCGCCCCAGAATTCGTCACGCCGCACCAAGCCGAACTCATCCTTCGTGGAATCAGGCTCCTCGTCGAACATGGCGTTGACCATGCGCTCGCGACGTAGGCCGCTTAGTTGTAGCGACCTGCAATTGAACAGGTCCCGACCTGCAATCAGTGCCGTTTCCGACCGAGATTATTTGCGACTATCCCGCCCCGCAAACCAGGATTAAGTGCGAATGAGCCTGCAATGATCTGCACCAACCTGCAAACCATCGCGGCCAACCAGGATTATCTGCGACTGAAACGGGACGGGTCACACGGGAAGCCCGGCCGATTGCATCTTCTCCCGAAGCTCAGCCGCTCGTGCCGGATCTAACGTATTGCTGAACAACGCACGAACCTCGGCAGGTTTGGCATCGAACTGCTCTGCCAGGCTTTTCGCGTTGTAGCCGTGGCGTGTGAGCGTGGGTTCCAAGTCATCCAGTTGCCGAGAGAGTACGGACTGGACGAGCTCTGCCGAAATAGGCTTTTCGCCGGTCTGGTAACCGGCCTCCAGAGCCAGTCCAAGATGTAACTGGATCTGCAGGGGCGTGCGCAACCGGCTGGCCAGTAGGTCGAGGGCTTCTTCGGTTACGATTTCTTCAGCCCTGGCACGTCCTTCTGTGCAGGTGTCCAACAACCAATGAAGATACTCACGCTGACTCCCGGCAATGCCGTCGAGCGAGAAAATGTCGGTGCGGTAGCCAATCTCTTCCATCGTGGGACGACGTAGATCGTTACGCAGCTTGGGATGGCCGGCCAGAACAATGGACAAACGTCGCCGGCCACTGTCGTCTTCGACCAGTTCGAGCAGTCGCTTCAGACCGGTCAGGGTATGGCCATTGAGGTCATGGGCTTCATCAACGAACAGGGCCACGGGGCGCTTGCTCTTCTTCACCAGCTCGTACAGTTCGCGATCCCGTTTTTCGATCTGGGTGGGAATGCGTACCTGTTTCTGGGTGGAAAGGTCATAGAAGAGCGCGGCGATGAAGGTGGCCAGCTTGATGTTGTGCTTCTCGATGGCCATCGATCTGGACACCGTGACTTTCTTTTCCTCCTCCAGCAGTTGCTGCAAGCGGCGCAGCATCACCGTCTTGCCGCTGCCGATTACGCCACACAGGGCGATCAGGCGGCCTTCGAAGATGGCGCCGCGGATGTCCCTCATCAACTGCTGATGATGGGCGGTTTCGAAATAGCCCGCCTGATTCAAGGGGGTGCTCAGCCCGTAGTGCTGCATCACTTCAGCTCGCATGCTCTTCTCCTGGTTTCCGGTGACGGAAATAGTCCCGTACGCGCTCCAGTACCACCCGCCGCGCCAGGGTCTCGCTCAGCACCTGGTCGATGTAGGCGCGGTCATCCATTGAAAGCTTGGCCAGCGGCATTGCCAGTTCCTCGGCGATAGCCAGCTTGGCCGCAATGCTGCTGGGGAATCGGGATTCCTGGGGCTCGAAATCGAAGGGCCGGATGGGGAGCGTCGAGGTGGCAGAACTGGGCTCTAGTCGTACATCCTCCCCGGAAAGCGCCGCGATCGGCAGCCCCAACTGGTCCGCGAGGGTACGGATACGAGCTGAACGCTCGTCTGCCTTGCTGCGCTTGAAAGCCCGGTAGCGGTGCAATGGAATGGGTCCGGACACCGGGTAGTAAGGACCGAACCGCTCGCCATCGAATTCGGCATGAAGCTCATCGTCGAACAGCCCCCAGAGCAGCACGACGTAGTCGCCGGCCATCTCGGGCTCCAGCTCGTACGCGGTACCGTCGATGGTGATCCGAGCATCAGGCCCGACCTTGCGCCGCTCGGGCTCCCGAGCAAAGCGGCAGAACTGGTCCCATGAGCACATTTCACGGATTCCCTCTGTTGGCACATGGGCGATCCAGTCCTCGATCCGTGAATGGGGCTCGGCACGATGCGCCTGCTGGTTGTAGGTGCGCACCAGGTAGCGCAACAGCCACTCGTTGGCTTGGGCTTCGGTTTCCGGCTTGTGGAAGTGGTACAGGGTCTCGTGGGCTTCCTTCACGGTGCGAAAGGGCCGCTCGACCTTGCCTTTCGAGCGGGCCGTGGTGCGCGTTCCATCCTTGCCGGCAGGGATGTGTGTCTGCCACTCGATGCCCAGCGCCCGCATGACGTTCTGGAAAACGCGGCGCTTGGCCACCGGACCATTGTCCAGATAGATCAGCTTGGGCCGGCCCTGAAAGGGAAAGCTCGGGTCCGCTTTCGGCGCCATCGCATTGAACAGAAAACGAAGCGCCGTCTCCGCATCCTCACCATAGACGCAGTGGTATTCCTGGTAGGCCACGCCACTGCGGTCATCCACCACGCTGAACAGCATCAGGGTGGGTTCGCCCTTGGCGGGATCGATCCAGCGCGGCTGCTCGATATGCTTGAGGTCGGAGGGCGACATGTCGAACTGCCAACAATCGTTGCTGTGATCGGCCTGGAACCGTACTGCTACAGGCTGTCTCAGTAGTTGGGATTGGCCAATCCTCCAACGATTGAGGTACTCATTGACGGTACTTCGGGTCAATACTCCGCAGGGGACTTTTACGAGCCCTTGCCCGGTCTCTACACCGTACTCTTCCAGCAGTTCAATGGCGCGGCGTGTAGATAGATGCCGCCCCTGCTTGTTGGTGGTGCGCAGCTTCAACGCCGCAATCAGTTCGCAGTAGCGCTCCAGTTCCGCCTGGGGCAGGACGCGAGGCTTGCCCTGGTCGGAGCGGTGGGCTGCCCGAGGTCTGTGCAGGAGAGCCAGGGCACGATAGACCGTACTGGAGGAAACGCCGTACAGTTCAGCTACAAGGGCCACCTGACGGGCCCGCTCCGGGCTCTTCTTCGGCAAGTGATCCAGGCGCTGCCGCAGTTGCAGCAGCGAATCGATCGGAATGGCCTTACGCCTGCTGGCGGGCATTCCGTTCCGCCTCGGTGATGTAGTTGTAGAGCGTCGAGCGGCCGATTCCCATCATCCGGCAGATCTCCACCACGGTGTATTGGCGCTCGTGATAGAGCTTCAGGGCGACTTTGCGTTTGGCGGGATCCAGGCGCTTTTTGCGGCCGCCCAGCCGACCGCGAGCACGTGCTGCAGATAGTCCCGCATGGGTGCGTTCACGGATCAGGTTGCGCTCGAACTCGGCCAGCGCGGCAAAGAGGTGGAAAACCAAACGCCCTCCGGTGGATGTGGTGTCGATGTTCTCCTGCAGGCTCTTCAGACCCACGCCGGCATCCTCCAATTGCTCGACCAGGTAGATCAGGTCCTTGATCGAGCGGCCAAGCCGGTCCAGCCGCCAGACCACCACCGTGTCGCCCCGCCGTAGATTGGCGAGAAGCGCGGCCAGGCCGACCCGATCGGCCTTGGCGCCGCTGGCAGTGTCTTCGAACACTCGCTCGCACCCCGCCTTGGCCATCGCATCGCGTTGCAGGTCCAGCAGTTGATCGTCGGTGGAGATGCGTACGTACCCAATCAGCATGATTTCGTCCAGAAACTCGCGAAAGGGTCAGCGTAGGTGAATTTTGAAAGTGGGAGCTCGTTATTGGACCAAAGGTATGCGGTTTCCGGGGCCGACCGATGTCACTTTCAGAAGGCGACAGCACGAAATATCAAAAGTCGACCGCACGGTCTTTTCTGACGTTGGAGTCGCCTCAGAAAACGGAAAATAAAGCACGCTAAGGCGTAGTTCCCTCGGGCTACACCGCGTCCGCACTGCGCGGTTCTTTCTTCCCTTGCAGTGACGCAATCAGCGGGCAGGAAACGTTCCCCTTCCGCGCATGGCAGGCGCACACCAAATCAGACAGCACGGCCTCCATGCGCGCCAGGTCAGCCATCCTCTCGCGCACGTCCTTGAGCTTGTGCTCGGCCAGGCTGCTGGCTTCCTCGCAATGGGTGCCATCCTCCAGCCGCAGCAGCTCGGCGATCTCATCCAGGCTGAAGCCCAACCGCTGGGCTGATTTCACGAAGCGCACCCGCGTTACATCCGTCTCGCCATAGCGGCGAATGCTGCCGTAAGGCTTGTCCGGTTCCGGGAGCAAGCCCTTGCGCTGATAGAACCGGATGGTCTCCACATTGACCCCGGCCGTCCTGGCGAAAACGCCAATGGTCAGGTTCTCCAAATTGTTTTCCATATCGCTTGACTCCGTACATAACTACGGAAGTAAGCTTAAGCTATCCAATTCAGATTCGAAAGGACAAACGTATGTCTGAACCTCAAAACGGGCGCGGCGCGCTCTTCACTGGCGGGCTGGCCGCCATCCTCGCCTCGGCTTGCTGCCTCGGGCCGCTGGTTCTGATCGCCTTGGGGTTCAGCGGCGCTTGGATCGGCAACTTGACGGTGTTGGAACCCTATCGCCCCATCTTTATCGGCGTGGCGCTGGTGGCGTTGTTCTTCGCCTGGCGGCGCATCTACCGGCCGTCAGCCGCCTGCAAACCGGGTGAGGTTTGCGCGATTCCCCAAGTGCGAGCTACTTACAAGCTCATTTTCTGGGGCGTGGCCGTGCTGGTTTTGGTCGCGCTCGGATTTCCCTACGTCGTGCCATTTTTCTATTGATCACAGGAGTTCACCATGAAAAAGCTGCTTTCCGCCCTTGCCCTCGCTGCCGTTGTTGCCCCCGTGTGGGCCGCCACCCAGACCGTTACGCTGTCCGTACCGGGCATGACCTGCTCGGCCTGTCCGATCACTGTCAAGAAGGCGATTTCCAAGGTCGATGGCGTCAGTAAAGTTGACGTGACCTTCGAGACGCGCGAAGCGGTGGTCACCTTCGATGATGCCAAGACCAGCGTGCAGAAACTGACCAAGGCTACCGAGGATGCGGGCTACCCATCATCAGTCAAGAACTGATCATGAAAGACCCGAAGACACTGCTGCGGGTCAGCATCATTGGCACAACCCTCGTGGCGCTGTGTTGCTTCACCCCTGTTCTGGTCATTTTGCTCGGTGTGGTCGGCTTGTCCGCGCTGACCGGCTATCTGGACTATGTGCTGCTGCCTGCGCTGGCGATTTTCATCGGCTTGACCATCTACGCCATCCAACGAAAACGCCAAGCCGATGCCTGCTGCACCCCGAAATTCAATGGAGTAAAAAAATGACCGAAATCACCGTGAATGGCATGACCTGCACATCCTGCGCCACCCATGTCAAAGATGCTTTGGAAAAGATTCCCGGCGTGAATGCCGCTGTGGTGTCCTATCCAGAAAGCCGCGCGCAAGTCATGGCAGACACCGCCGTGAGCCACAACCAACTGCTGGCCGCCATCGCCGCATTGGGTTATCAAGGCTCGATCCGGGTTGGTGATTTCAAAGATGAACCAAAAATCCGTGATGCACTTGAGGGCGCCGGTTTGCATATCGCCATCATTGGCAGCGGCGGGGCCGCGATGGCGGCGGCGCTGAAGGCCGTCGAGCAAGGCGCGACGGTCACGCTGATCGAACGCGGCACCATCGGCGGCACCTGCGTCAATATCGGCTGTGTGCCGTCCAAGATCATGATCCGCGCTGCCCATATTGCCCATCTGCGCCGGGAAAGTCCGTTCGACGGCGGTATTGCGGCAACTGTGCCTGCGATTGACCGCAGCAAACTGCTGGCCCAGCAGCAGGCCCGTGTCGATGAACTGCGGCACGCCAAATACGAAGGCATCCTGGACGGCAATCCAGCCATCACCGTTTTGCACGGTGAAGCGCGTTTCAAGGACGACCAGAGCCTGGTCGTCCGTTTGAACGAGGGTGGCGAGCGCGAGGTAACGTTCGACCGCTGCCTGGTCGCCACCGGTGCCAGTCCGGCCGTGCCGCCGATTCCGGGCCTGAAAGAGTCACCCTACTGGACTTCCACCGAAGCGCTTGTCAGCGACACCATTCCCGCACGCCTGGCCGTGATCGGTTCGTCGGTGGTGGCGTTGGAACTGGCGCAAGCCTTTGCCCGGCTCGGCAGCCAGGTCACGATCCTGGCACGCAGCACCTTGTTCTTCCGGGAAGACCCGGCCATCGGCGAGGCCGTGACAGCCGCTTTCCGCGCCGAGGGCATCGAGGTGCTGGAGCACACGCAAGCCAGCCAGGTCGCCCATGTGAACGGCGAATTCGTGCTGACCACCGGACACGGTGAATTGCGCGCTGACAAGTTGCTGGTTGCCACCGGTCGGGCACCGAATACGCGCAGCCTCGCGCTGGACGCGGCGGGGGTCACTGTCAATGCGCAAGGGGCCATCGTTATCGACCAAGGCATGCGCACGAGCAACCCGAACATCTACGCGGCCGGCGACTGCACCGACCAGCCGCAGTTCGTCTACGTGGCAGCGGCCGCCGGCACCCGTGCCGCGATCAACATGACCGGCGGCGACGCAGCCCTCAATCTGACCGCGATGCCGGCAGTGGTGTTCACCGACCCGCAAGTCGCCACCGTGGGCTACAGCGAGGCGGAAGCGCACCACGATGGCATCGAGACCGACAGTCGCACGCTGACACTCGACAACGTTCCGCGAGCGCTTGCCAACTTCGACACACGCGGCTTCATCAAGCTGGTCATCGAGGAAGGTAGCGGACGGCTCATCGGCGTGCAGGCGGTGGCCCCGGAAGCGGGCGAACTGATCCAGACGGCGGTGCTCGCCATCCGCAACCGCATGACGGTGCAGGAACTGGCCGACCAGTTGTTCCCCTACCTGACAATGGTCGAGGGGTTGAAGCTTGCGGCGCAGACCTTCAACAAGGACGTGAAGCAGCTTTCCTGCTGCGCTGGATAAAAAAAGGAGGTTTTCAATGAGCGCCTACACCGTGTCCCGGCTGGCCCTTGATGCCGGGGTGAGCGTGCATATCGTGCGCGACTACCTGCTGCGCGGATTGCTGCGTCCGGTGGCGTGCACCCCGGGCGGCTATGGCCTGTTCGATGATGCCGCCTTGCAACGGCTGTGCTTCGTGCGGGCGGCCTTCGAGGCGGGCATCGGCCTGGACGCGCTGGCGCGGCTGTGCCGGGCGCTGGATGCTGCGGACGGCGATGAAGCGGCCGCGCAGCTTGCCGTTCTGCGCCAGTTCGTCGAGCGTCGGCGCGAAGCGTTGGCCGATCTGGAGGTGCAGTTGGCCACCATGCCGACCGAGCCGGCACAGCACGCGGAGAGTCTGCCATGAACAGCCCCGAGCGCTTGCCGTCCGAGACGCACAAACCGATCACCGGCTACCTGTGGGGCGCGCTGGCCGTGCTCACCTGTCCCTGCCATTTGCCGATTCTCGCCATTGTGCTGGCCGGCACGACGGCCGGCGCGTTCATCGGAGAGTACTGGGGTATCGCAGCCCTCACGCTGACCGGTTTGTTCGTCCTGTCTGTGACACGACTGCTGCGGGCCTTCAAAGATCGATCATGAGCGCTTCCCATTGAGACAAACCACGCTGTCGCTACGTTGCCTCATGCCGGCATCAAATTCGGCTGAGTAGCTTCTCGCCATCTGGACGTAGCTCACCCTTGGGTGAAACATGCCGATACAGGGTCTGCCGCGTGACGCCAAGTTCCTGGCACAGGTCGCCGACCTTGGTCTCTGGCTGACCCATTGCCGCCATCGCCAGCCGCAGCTTGGCGGCGGTCATCTTGAACGGCCGGCCGCCTTTCCGCCCGCGCGCGCGGGCCGAGGCTAGGCCGGCAATCGTGCGCTCCGCGATCAACTCGCGCTCGAACTCGGCCAGGGCGGCGAAGATGCCAAAGACCAGCTTGCCGGCGGCGGTCGTGGTGTCGATGGCCGCGCCGTGCCCGGTTAATACCTTCAAGCCGATGCCGCGCCCAGTCAGGTCGTGCACGGTGTTGATGAGATGTCGCAGGTCGCGTCCGAGCCGATCCAGTTTCCACACGACCAGTGTGTCGCCAGTTCGCAACGCCTTCAGGCAGCTCGTCAAGCCGGGCCGATCCTCGCGCATGCCGGATGCCTGGTCCTCGTAAAGATGTACTGGATCGACCCCGGCGGCAATCAGCGCGTCGCGCTGCAAATCGGTAGCCTGGGAGCCGTCCGCCTTCGATACCCGCATGTAGCCTATCAGCATGTCGTACCTGTCACATATACGTTCGATTATGTGACAGTGTGAGCCAGAAAGTTCTCGCCGTCAAAAACTGTCACTTAACCCGTCATTTAGTCTAAGACCTGCAAACGGCCATTCAGGCTCGTAATGTGACAAAAACTCCGGCGGGATGCCCTCCTTGGTGAACGTGGCGCGCAAACGTTCCAGGGATTCGGGGTCGCGTCGCCCGTAGGACGCCAGTGTGAACAGCAAGCGGGCCGTCTCCGGGTTGTGTCGCGCTTCAATGATGGCCTCATCGATGGCCTGGGCTGCTCGTTGCCAGTGGTTGATGGGTTCCGGCTTCGGCACCTTCGCCGGCAGGCCGTTGGTGAAACCAGTGTGCGGCTCCGTCTGAAACAGCGCGGCCTGTTCCCCGCGCGGGATCAGCGCCTTTGACTCGATCAGCGTGATGGCGGTGGCCGCCGCCTCCAGCATCTGCCACTGCACCGCCGGGGCCAGAATCTCGTAGGGACGCCACAGACTCTGCCCGGCGCGCAGCGGATGGCCGCAGCGCTCCCAGACATGGCGGATGCTCGCCGAGCAACTGCCGCAGTGCGAGAGCGGCGTGTTCAGCTCATCAAGCAGGGTGCGCAGCAGCCGGAACCACAAGCCGGCGTGGACACGCCGACGCGGCAGCTCCACAAAACCCGTCGTCAGCGCCTGCCAGGTGCGCCGGTCCATGCAGGCGATTGCGTCATCGGCAGGGCGCGGCGCAGCATCGGCGATTTCCCACTGAAGATACCGGCCGGGCATGCCCCAGTAGGACTCCAGCCAGCAGCCATGCTGCGGGCAGCTCAGCATCAAGGGGAGCTGCCAGACGAGTAGCACAGCTTGATTCGTTGGATCGTTCAGACACTGCGGACACGCCCGGCGAATCGTCTGGCTCGGTAGCCAGGCACGCCAGCGAGTGATGGACCGCACCTTGCGGGTGCGCTTGGGCAGGAGCACCGCGCATTGGAATGTATAGGTTTCCAAGGCTGCTGGTACCGAATCGTCGAGACTGTCGAGCAGCCACGGCACCCAGCCTGCAAGACTCATGCTGCGCAACCGCTCCAGCTCGACGCCACTGCGCTGGCAGAGCGCCGTCAGCAACGACAAGGATGGTGCGGTATCCAGGTCATCAAGTTGGCTGTGACCAAGATCGTGGGCCAGCAGCTCGTGCACGTCCATCTGGTAGCAGGCGGCGACCCGGTTGAGCCATGAGGACAGGGCTTCGCCTTCCTTGGGTGCCGGATGCAGCGGCCAGCGCGGCGCGGACTTCACATCAGTTCCCGCTCGAACTGTCGCCGCCGCTCACTGGGGCCGATGTAGTCGGCCATGCTGAGCGTGCGGTGGTTGATCGCTTCCTCGCCACTCTCCACGGCGGCGACGGCCGCCGCCACCAGCAGATGTGCAAGCTCGCCGATGGTGCCTTCGCTCCGGGTGAGCAGGTAGCGGGCCATGTCCAGCGTGGCAATCGGGGATGGCCGCCGTAGCGGGAGTGACGCCGCGAAGCTGGCCAGCAGCGAGCAGCAGTCCTCATTGGCCTCCCACGGCGGCAGCAGCATCGGCTCGAAGCGGTTTTCCAACTGATCGTCCGAACGGATGGCCAGGTACGCCTCGCGCGTGCCGACCCCGACCAGGGGGATACGCAGCTCGTTGCCGAGGAAGCGCAGCAGGTTGAGGAACTCGCGCCGGTTAACGCTGTTGCCAGCCAGTACATTGTGCAGTTCGTCGATCACCAGCATGCGCACGCCGACCTTGCGCAGCAGGGCCAGCGCCAGTTGCTCCATTTCCGGCAGCCGTGGGCGCGGGCGCAGCGGCGCGCCCATCGCAGCCAGCAGCGCGACATAGAAGCGGATCACCGATGGCTCTGACGGCATCTGCACGACCAGCACCGGGATATGTTCTTGGTCAGCGTCGGTGCCGACCGGGTGCGCCCGCCGGAATTTCTCGACGATCATCGACTTGCCGTTGTTGGTGGGGCCGACCAGCAGCAGGTTTGGCATGCGTTGCTTGTTCGGCCACGCATACAGAGTTTCCAGCCGGTTCAGCGCCTCGACCGCGCGCGGGTAGCCGATCCAGCGGTCGGCGCGAATGCGCTGGATGCGCTCGTCTGCCGGCAGCCTGGCCAAACCCTGTGCCGCTGGCAGCAGGTGGGACAGGTCAATGACGGGATATTCGTCCACGGCTACCACTCCTCGATCTGATCGAACGGTTTGGCCGGCGGCAGGTTGTCTGCCTGCGGGTCAGCCATGTCCACATCCGGCGGTATGGGCTTGGCCGGTGGCTCCGACGTCTTGAGGTGCTGGCGGCGATCAGCGTCGCGCCGCGCCTTGCGCGTGGCCTTCTGGGCGGTGGTCACGATCTCGCGCATCTGCCCGATCATGCGGAACAGCGCCGACTCGTCCACCTGCTCGCGCCCGAGCTGACGCAATTTGGCCAGCGCCTGGCGTTGTTCCCAGAGGGTGACGGCCGGATGGGACAAGGTGCGGTAGTGGATCTCCAGATAGTGCTGACCTTCCGGTTCCAGTACCCAGATGCGGCTGATGTCGCGCGGATCGCGCCGGATCAGGAAGGCGGGCAAGCGCTCGCGCCGGGCAATCCACGGCTTGAGGGCGTCGGCGTAGTAGTGGATGTGGTCGATGACAAAGCCGGTGCGGGTCAGGGTGCGGCGGATCACCGGCAGGAAATCGACCAAAAACGCGGTGGGGCGGGTAACGACGGCCGGGACGCCAACGCGCTCCACGGCCTCGGCCCAGCGCGCGGCCGGCGGCTGGAGCAGGCCGTTGTGCACGGAGCCGTGATAGGTGCCTACCGCCAACGCGAGCCAGCGCTCCAGCTCGCGCAGCGTCAGGGTGGCCATCTTCTCGGAATCGTACTCGCCGCGCTGGCCGGGATTGGAGAAGGTCGTCCCCGGTAATTCGTCGTGGATCATCTGCATCGCCGTGCCGATGATCCGTTCCACGATGCCGCCGTAGTGCGGCTGGCCTGGTGGGCGATAGTCCAGCCGGATGCCATGCTGTTCGCAGCCACGGCGCAGCGCTTCGCTTTTGAACTCGGCCGCGTTGTCCAGATAGAGCAGCCTGGGCTTGCCGCTCATCGGCCAGTCCATTTCCACATTCAGCCCTTCCAGCCAGGGCCGCTTGTCGCAGGCGGCATGCGCGAGGCATAGGCCGACCGAGACGGCGGACGGCGCTTCCAGCGTGACCACCATGCCGAGTACGCAGCGCGTGAACACGTCGATGGCGAGGGTCAAATATGGGCGGCCAATCGGTTGCCGGTCGCGCTCGTCGACCACGATCAGGTCGATGACGGTGTGGTCGATCTGCACCTGTTCCAGCGGCATGGTGACTTCTGGCGGAATGCCACCCGCCGCGGTGGAACGCCGCCAGGCTGCGTTTCTGCTTGGTCAGGAAGCGCTTTTGCAGCAGCTCGCGGATGATGCGCTCGACCGGTTCCGGCAAGCGCCCCTTGCCTTTGCCGCCGCCGGATCGGCCGGGCGTCAGGTCTGTTACCAGGCCAGTACCCTGCCGGGCGCGACGGATCAGGACATATACCTGTCGCCGGGACAGGCCCAGCGCTTGGGCTGCCTCATCGGCGGCTTCATGCCCGACCACCTCAAGCGCTGCCAGTGGCCCGATGATTTCCGTCCGGTGCCGGGCTTGCGCCCATGCCTCGTCGGGCAGGGTGGCCACGCCTTGCGCGGCAATCGGTGGAGTGTCTGATGTCATGCCCAAACCTCGCTTTGGTGCACACGAGTATTGAGCATAGTCGAGATTGGTGCAGACGACTCCTGATATTGGGCTGTCAGGAGCCGTATGCACACCAGGCGTTACATCCAGTCAGATGGTGCGGTCGTCTTCTGAAAACGACAGCCTTGCCTGACATCCAGTTAGGGTATAGCCTAGATTGACATGCGCGATGCAACCCTTAACTTGCTTGCACCTATCGTTTCCATGCTAGCTTTATCGTAACGCTAAAGAAATTGGGCTTAATGTCGAACACAATAAAATAAAACAGCCAACCCTTGAGGCTCTTATGCGCCAGAATTTACCAGTGACGGGTCGAAACTTAGAACTCCCAAAAGATGCCAATATTCTTTCGACTACCTCCCCTCAAAGCCATATCACGTACGTTAATCCTGACTTCATTAAAATCAGTGGTTTCACTGAGGAAGAACTATTAGGCCAGCCTCACAACATCGTAAGACACCCAGATATGCCGCCTGCTGCATTTGAGCATATGTGGAGTACATTAAAATCTGGCCGCTCATGGATGGGGCTAGTAAAAAATCGCTGTAAAAATGGCGACCACTATTGGGTAAGTGCTTATGTAACGCCAATAGCTAAGAATGGTTCGATTGTTGAATACCAGTCTGTAAGGACCAAGCCTGAACCTGAGCAGGTTTTGGCTGCGGAAAAATTATATGCTCAATTGAGAAGCGGGAAGGCCGCGAGGCCGAAATGGGCTGCTAGCTTTTCCGTGAAAATACTCTTGCTCATATGGGGTAGTATTATATCAAGCGCAATGGCTGCCGGCATGCTTACTGATACATCAATAAGCAGCTTATTGTTAGCTACTTTAATGTCAGGAAGCTTAAGCTCTGTTAGTGTTTTGGCTATTCTCTCTCCTCTTGGAAGACTGGTTGAAAGAGCCAGGAATATTTCCAATAACCCATTAAGTCAATCCCTCTACACTGGGCGCACCGATGAGTTTGGCCAAATAGAGTTTGCTTTACGAATGATGCAAGCTGAAACAGGCGCCGTAGTAGGTCGCATAGGTGATGCATCAAATCGGCTTAGCGAACACACCCAAAGCCTACTAAAGGATATTGAGTCAAGCAATGTACTTACAGTTGAGCAGCAGGCAGAGACAGATCAAATAGCAACGGCAGTAAACCAAATGGCGGCAAGCATTCAAGAGGTTGCGAGCAATGCACAGCATGCTGCAGATGCGGCCGGAAGAGCAGACACTGAGACGGCATCTGGCCAGCGTCTGGTAGCCCACACAAGCCAGTCAATCATTGCCCTTGAAGGTGAAATTAGGCAAGCCGCTCAGGTTATTCATGAGCTTGAAGGTCAAAGTAACGAGATATCAAAAGTTCTTGACGTTATACGAGGGATCGCCGAGCAAACGAATTTGTTGGCACTCAACGCAGCAATTGAGGCCGCGCGTGCTGGTGAGCAGGGGCGTGGTTTTGCTGTTGTCGCCGATGAGGTTCGCAGTCTTGCTGCTCGCACCCAGCAATCGACAACGGATATTCAAAGCATGATCAGCGCTCTACAAGAGCGAGCGCAATCCGCTGTTACAGTCATGGAGCAAAGTAGTCGGCAAGCGCACACGAGTGTAGCTCACGCAGAGGAAGCAGCTACAGCTCTTGATGGAATTGGCCAACGTGTTAACGAAATTACCGACATGAACGCGCAAATAGCGACTGCGGTCGAGCAGCAGGGAGCAGTAAGTGAAGACATCAACCGCAGTATTAACAATATACGCGATGCTGCTGATACCAATGTACAGACCGGGCAGAATAATTTGCAAAGTGCGAAATCTGTCGCTCAGTTAACTAGCGCTCTGAGCGAACTGGCAAAACAGTTTTGGGAAAAACGAGGATAACGCTTTTCAGTATCTCGACAGGGATAACTTACTTTACCATCGGTTATCCCTTTTAGCCGCACAAATTTTAGCCATGGCTTTTCAGGAAGTCAGGGCTATCAGAATGGCCTTAGAAAGCCTAGTCAAAGAGCTGTCACGAGAACACCGTTAGCTTAGCGTACGATTTTTTCCGAATTCTGCGGTTCCCCCTGTAACGACGCCAGCAGCCGATCCGCAACATTGGCGGCCCATACCGCGATCGTCAGGCTTGGCGGCCTGCCGGTCGATTCCGGCAGCGCTGCGGCATCGACCACATAGAGGCCCGGGTTATCGAAAACTTCGCCATTAGCATCGATCACGCCATCGGCGTTTGACGTACCCAGACATGCACCACCTAGCGGCTGCACGGTGAGCGGTGATGCAGGGGCGTAGATTTTTGTGCCTGTTGCACGTTGAATTGTTTCAACTTCGTAGTCGATCTCATGATAGACGCTGCTCTCATTCTTGTCGTAGGTGATTTGGAATTTCCCGCTCTCCATCGTCATCGCGCCGTTATTGTTGTCCTTGCCCAAGGCGACGATGAATGAATTCCGACGCAACCAGCGGCGGAGTATGGCCGGCATGGGAATATCATCGATGCCCTGGATGGCGGCGCGCAGCACCTGCACCGACTTGCTGGGGGAGTCTTTCGACCGGAATGGCCCGGCCAACGGCAACCCCTCGGAGAGATCTTTGGAACTGTTTTCTTTCCAGAAGGCGAAGTATCCGCCATTGGTGCCGAAGCTCATACCGAGCCGTGGCATTCCATCCAGCGCGCCGTCGACATCTCGGCTTTTGAACAGCAGTCGAACTGTGTTCAGGCATCCGGCGGCGAGGACGACGTGCTTGGCGAATACCTTTTCGTCACGTCCTTCCCGGTGGTTGCGATAAAGGATTTCATAGCGCATTCCCTCAGCGCTCGCTTCGCTCAACTTGCGGATGGTCTGCACTTCGCACAGGTCACGGACCTTCAGTCCGCGCTGCATGGCGGGCCAAATCGCGGCAAAGTCCAGTGTCGTTTTGGCACCGGACGGGGACCCCAGCACACTGTTGTTGCGGTAGTCGCATTCCCAGCGATCAATGCCATTGGCATCTGTGACTTTCGATGCGCTGCCTGGTTGCTTCGGAAAGAGCACACCGATGAGTGGACTCGCAAGCCCTGCGGTGGACAGCTCTCCACCGTAATTTGTCTCACTGATGCGGTTCGGACTCTTGTCTTCTTCCGTGGCCGCCCGGGTCTGTAGCAGCGCGATGATCTCGGAATAGTATTTGTCCATGCCAGCTTGCGAGATCTGGGGATGGCGACCGTCCCAGTACGCTGGGTTGGAGGGTTTTGCCAGCATCCCGGCATAGATGTGGCTGCCACCACCCACGTTGGATGAGCAGATCACGTTGATGCCGTTGCCTAGGTACGCTTCAACAAAGCCCTTTGTGTTCAGAACCCATTGTCCCTGGAACAGATGGGACCGAATCGATCTCAGACCGTGGGAAAAAGCCTTTGCTCCTTGCGGCAGCGGTGTCAGATCCGTCATGCCGACTGATCGATTCGGCACCGTATCGCGCCAGGGGCCGCGCTCAAGCATTACGACGTCTCGCCCCGCTTCGGCAAGTCGCTTGGCTGCAATCGATCCACCGAAACCACTGCCGATGACGATTATTTCAACTTTGCTTGCCGGGACTGCATCCAGGGAATTCTCGGTAGATTCTTCGGTTGCAGCCACGGTTTGCGCGCCGGCCGATCTCGCGTATGCAAGCGTCGACAGCGCCCCACCAATCAGCACTATCGCCTCTCTTCGACTCAGGTTTATCTCATCGTCTGTCTCAGATTTACTGTCCATTTCGTCCCCATGAAATTGAATGAGTTCAAGGACCTGTTTGCAATGTGCAACGGCCCATATGGCGATCGCCTGGTTCGCGGCCTGCGCGCGATTCCGGTAGCACCGCAGCATCGGCTAGGCTGATTGGTGCCAGCCTTGTTGAGGATTTCGCGGGCGTGTCGCCTCGTTGTTCATCAACTACAGGTCGTGTCTTTGACTTCAAAGGGGGTCATGGAATGTCTCCGGTGCGTTTGGTGTTAGAACGCCGGAACTATCGACCTTACTATCGTGGGAATGTCAAGAGGCGTGGGAAGGTGTCAAACGAATTGCGCGGCCACACCGGCCAGCAGCGATACGAAGGTGGCCATCATGCCCATGCGACGAAGGGGCATGATCCCGCCAAGCATGCCGACTGCATGGGCGACACGCCCGATCACCAGCGGCCCTGCGATAGCGAAGACAAAGCCCTGCGGCACCCCCCGATACTCTGCGAGCGCGAGCAGGATGAGCACGATTGGCACGTATTCGGTGAAGTTGCCCTGCGCGCGGATGCGGCGCAGCAGCGCCGGGTCATCGCCCGGCCCCAGGGGCTGCTTGACCGCCATGCGACGCAGGGACACGGGAACGCTCAGTGCGATGAGACCGATGGCTGCGAAGGCGGCAACGGTGGAGGTGATGGGAAGCATGTGTATTTCCTTTGCCTAATCAGCGGATGGGCTGGATGTCCGTGACGATGAGCTTCTCGCCATCTTTGTCCGCACCGAATCGCACCTTGTCTCCCGCCTGAACCTTGTCCAGTAAGGTGGCATCACGTGCCTGGAACACCATGGTCATGGCGGGCATATCGAGGTGCTTGATCCGCCCGTGCTTGATGGTGATCTTGCCGGTGGTCTTGTCCACCTTGCGGATCTCGCCGTCGGTGAGGTCTGCACTGGCAGGTGCAGCAGCTTGGTTCGCAGGGGCCGCCTGGGCAAAGGCTCCGGGTGTCCAAGCCGCGGCCGTGACGCTCAGCATCGCGCCGAGCGTCACGGCAAAAATGGCTTTCGATTTCATAGAGTTTTCCTTGGAATGAAACGGTAAATCGCTGTGCGCAGAGTGGTCAGACAATCAATGGCCCGCGTGGCTGGCCGGCTTGCGTACCTGCACCTCGACTTGCGACGTGGACTTGGATGCACGGGGCATGGAGCTGCCTCCGGTGGAAGACGAGCGCACCGGCTCGGTCATCGTCCCTTGGTACTCGGTGGCGACCGTGCCCGGCGGCTGTTGGTACCAGCCCGGATTGCCATAGTCGCCGGGCTTCTGGTCGCGCCGCACCTTGAGCACGCTGAACATGCCGCCCATCTCGACCGATCCGAACGGGCCGTCGCCGGTCATCATGAGCGCGGTGTTATCGGGGATGGGCATTTCCATCTCGGTCATGTCGGCCATGCCGCGCTCGCCCATCACCATGTAGTCGGGGATCAGCTTGGCGATCTTGCCGGCCACGCCGCTGTGATCCACCCCGATCATGGTGGGCACGCTGTGCCCCATGGCGTTCATGGTGTGGTGGCTCTTGTGACAGTGGAACGACCAGTCCCCTTCTTCGTCGGCGACGAACTCGAACTGGCGCATCTGCCCCACGGCCACGTCGGTGGTCACCTCGGGCCAGCGCGCGGCTTTCGGGATCGGTCCGCCGTCCGTACCCGTGACCATGAACTCGTGGCCATGCAGGTGGATCGGGTGGTTGGTCATGGTCAGATTGCCGACGCGGATGCGCACCTTATCGCCCAATCGCACGTTCAGCGAGTCGATGCCAGGGAAGATGCGGCTGTTCCACGACCAGAGATTGAAGTCCAGCATGGTCATGACTTTGGGCGTGTAAGCCCCCGGCTCGATGTCGTAGGCGTTGAGCAAGAAGCAGAAGTCGCGCTGCACCTCGTCGATCAAGGGGTGCTTGGCCTTGGGGTGCGTTACCCAGAAGCCCATCATGCCCATCGCCATCTGCACCATCTCGTCTGCATGCGGGTGATACATGAAGGTGCCGGGGCGGCGCGCCGTGAACTCGTAGACGAAGGTCTTGCCCGGCGGAATGGCCTTCTGCGTCAGGCCCGCCACCCCGTCCATGCCATTGGGCAACCGCTGGCCGTGCCAATGCACGCTGGTGTGCTCGGGCAGGCGGTTGGTGACGAAGATGCGCACGCGGTCGCCTTCGACCACCTCGATGGTCGGCCCGGGGGACTGGCCGTTGTAGCCCCAGAGGTGAGCCTTGAAGCCGGGAGCCATCTCGCGCACCACGGGTTCTGCCACCAAGTGGAACTCCTTGACGCCGTTGTTCATGCGCCAAGGGCAAGTCCAGCCGTTGAGCGTGACGACGGGGTTGTAAGGGAGGCCCGTGTTGGGCGTGAGTGGCGGCATGGTGTCGGCCGAGGTCTGCGTGACCGGCTCGGGCAGCGCCGCCATGGCGACGCGGCTGACGCTGGCTACCGCCACCGTGCCGCCCGCCATTGCAAGAAATTGCCTTCTGGAGTTCATGGCTGTGTCTTTGTGTGGAATCTGTCGAAGAGTTGGCCGGCTTAGTGCCCGGCATCGTCGCTGCTGGCCGGCTGCGGGTTGCCTCCGGCCGCTACGGCGCTAGCCATGGGCCTGCCGATCAGTGCCGCTTGCAGTGCTGCATCGGCCAACCAGAACTGCTGCTCGGCCGTGATGGTCGACATCACCGCACCGACCTGGTCACGTGCGTCGGCCAGCAGGTCGAAAACACCGATCAACATGCCGTTGTAGCGAAGCAGGTTCTCCTCCGAGATGGTCTTGCGCAGCGGCACGACTTCGTCGCGCTGGTGCCGCGCGATGTCGTAGGTCGAGCGGTAGGCCGAATAGCTCTCTCGCACGTTCGATCCCGCCGCGCGCAGCGTGGCATCCAGGCGCTGGGCCGATGCCAGCACCTGGGCCTTGGAGGCATCGCGCTGCAAGTCACCCCAGTCGAACAACGGCAGGCGCACGGAGATTTCGTAGCCTCGCCCGGTGGCCTTGTGTCCATCGGCGTTGTCGAACGTGGTGTTGCGGGTCACGCCAAGTTCCATATCCGTCACGCTGGTGATGCCAGTCAGGCCCCGTGAACGTGCCGAGGCATCGAGTTCGGCCTGGGCCAGCCGCACGTCCAGGCGCGCGCGGCTGGCGGTTTGGCCTACTTCCTCCGGCTGCAATGGCTGCTTGGGCAGTTCGGGCAGGCGTTCAGGCAGCGTCAACTCCTGCGCTTGGACGTCAGTCAGGCCCAGTTGGCGTACCAGTTCCTCCCGCGCTGCCATGGCGGCATGGCGTGCGGATGCGAGCTGGGTGCCCGCGTCGGCGTAGAACGCTTGCTGGCGGGCGCGCTCCAGCTTGCTGAAGTTGCCCACGGCCTGCATACGCCGCGCCAATTCGGCACTGGCCTCTGCGCTCTCGTACACCTGACCGGCATATTGCAGGCTTTGCTGTGCGGCCACCGCGCGCACCCAGGCTTGGCGCACCAGCGTGATCTGATCCACCACGTCGGAAGTCAGGCGCAGGCGCGACTGCTCGATCTGGCGGTCAGCCAGTTCCTTTCGCGCAGGAAGGGTCAGCAAATCCAGTAGTCCGAAGGACAACAAGCGGCCGAATTCCAGTTCGCTGCCTGTGCGCAGCCGCTCGAAGCCGAACACCGGATTGGCGATGCGCCCCCCCTGCGCGGAGCGGGCCGCGTCGGCGCCATGCTGTGCCAGCAGGGCCTGCAACGCCGGGCTATTGGCCAGCGCCAGTTCCACCGCCTGCGGCTGGCCAAGCGGCTGAGCCAGCAGATCGGAAGCCACTTGGCGGCGCTGCGCATGGTCTTCATCCGAGCGAGCCAGGGCCAGACGCCCGCCGGTGAAGCTGGCGGCCTCGTCATTGGTGCGCGACAGGTTTTGCGCCAGGTCCACGCTGGCGCAGCCGGAGAGCGCCGCCAAGGCCAAGGCGGCGAGTGAGAAGCGAGCGCGGGAACGTCGATGGGACGTGGAGTGGATGCTGCTGCTCATGGCTGGGCCCCTGTATGTGCCTCATGCCCGCCACCGTGTGGGGGCAGCACCGGAGCGGTGGCCGCAGGTGCCGTGGATGGCGTCTCCTCTGAGGCTTCTTTGGCATAGCCGCGCCAGCCGCCAATGCGGCCCACGGTGTCGTTCGCTTCGCGCCAGGGCGTGATGGGCTGATCTGCAAACCGCTGGTAGGTGGCGAAAGCCGGTGTATAGGCCAGTGGCGGCACGGTGGGCGACGAGGTCTGCTGCGGCGCTTCTGCATGGGCTGCCACGGCCGCAAGAAGCAGGGCCACCGCGGTGCCTGCATGAGCGGGCCAACGAGAGACGGGTCGGGTCATGGGTGTTGTCTTCCGGGAGTGGTGCGGTGCGTCAATGGCAGCACTGTCACCCTTCCCATCGTGGGAGAGTCAACACCCATCCGAAATAACCTGATCCCGTAAAAAAAATGTTTCATTTCCGCTTGACTCTCCCATGATGGGAAGGATCAAGCTGACGGCATATTGGAAAACAAACTCGGAGATCCCATGGGTACACCCCTGGCGTTCAAGCCCCTCAACGACAGAGTCTCAGCGCCGCAGGCTGATTCGGCTGCTGCTTCTGTGAAGTGGCCCAAGCGGGGCTTCTGGAAGAGCTTGCGCATGACGCTGCGCTTCATCAACCGCCCACCAGGCCCTACTGGCCGCTGGCCCGCACAGCCGCTACCGATCCATGCGCTGACCCGCGCGGAGATTCTTGCGGCGCCTGCGCGCACCTTGTTCCGCTTGGGGCATTCGACCATCCTGCTCAAGCTGCGCAGCGGCTTGTGGCTGACGGACCCGGTGTTTGTCGAGCGAGCGTCGTTCGTTCAGTGGGCAGGCCCCAGGCGCTTTCATGCCCCTCCGATTGGTTTGGACGCGCTCCCGGACATCGAGGGCGTCGTCCTGTCCCATGACCACTACGATCATCTGGACCGCAACAGCATCCTTGCCCTTGCGCCCAAGGTGCGGCACTTCCTGACGCCGCTGGGTGTTGGCGACCGGCTCATCAGCTGGGGCATTGACGCGCGCAAAGTGGTGCAGCTGGGCTGGTGGCAGTCGGCCACGGTCGGGGACACGGCGGGCGGGCTGCAATGCACGGCGACTCCGGCCCAGCATTTTTCCGGTCGAGGGCTGTTCGATGGCGACCGCACACTCTGGGCCTCCTGGGTGCTGGCCGATGGCGATGTCCGCATCTTCTTCAGCGGGGACTCGGGCTATTTCGACGGTTTCAAGACCATCGGCGAGCGCCTGGGACCGTTCGATCTAACGCTGATGGAGGCCGGGGCCTACGACGCCCACTGGCCCCACGTCCATATGTGGCCACCGCAGACGGTGCAGGCCCATATCGACCTGCGTGGCAAGCGCCTGCTGCCAATCCACAACGGAACGTTCGATCTGGGAGGCCATAGCTGGCAGGACCCTTTCGAGCAGATTTCCGCCATGGCGCAGACCCGCGGAATCGGAGTGCTGACCCCGCTCATCGGAGCGCCGATGGACATGCTTCATCCCGATCCCACACCGGCCTGGTGGCGTGATTCGCAGCCCCAAGCCTCTATGCAATTTCATAACAGAGTTCTCTCATGACCACCTCTCTCACTGCCACAGTTCCGATGGAGTTCAAGCTCCCCATCGAAGGAATGACCTGCGCGAGCTGCGTTTCGCGCGTCGAAAAAGCGCTGAACACGTTGCCCGGCGTGGAAAGTGCCACCGTGAACCTCGCCACCGAAGAAGCCACCGTTCGCGCCTCCGGCGTGGATGCAGCGGCACTGGCGGGCGCTGTCCGCAAGGCCGGCTACGAAGTTCGCGCCGACGAGATCCAGCTTCAGATCGAAGGCATGACCTGCGCGTCCTGCGTGTCGCGCGTCGAGAAAGCGCTGCTGCAGGTCCCCGGCGTGTCCGCCGCGTCGGTGAACCTCGCGACCGAGAAGGCCACCGTCACTGCGCTCTCCGGGGTGTCGTTCGCGACGCTGGCGGCCGCCATCGACAAGGCCGGCTATGTCGCCAAGCCGGTCGAGGGCGCTGCCACTCCCCAGACCGCCAAGCGCCTTCCCGAATGGTGGCCGGTTCTCGTGGGCGCGTTGCTGACGCTGCCGCTGGTGCTGCCCATGGCGCTGCAATTGTTCGGCCTGGACTGGATGCTCGATGGCTGGACCCAGATGGCGTTGGCCACGCCGGTACAGTTCTGGCTGGGCGCGCGCTTCTACCGTGCCGGCTGGAAGGCCGTGAAGGCCAGGACTGGCAACATGGATCTGCTGGTCGCGCTGGGCACGAGCGCGGCCTACGGGCTGTCGGTCTATCTGCAATGGAAGCATTCGGGCCACGGCATGCCCCACCTGTATTTCGAGGCCTCGGCCGCGGTCATCACGCTGGTGCTGCTCGGCAAATGGCTCGAAGCCCGCGCCAAGCGGCAGACCGCCGATGCCATCCGCGCGCTCAATGCCCTGCGGCCCACGGTTGCGCGGGTTCTGGTCGATGGGGTTGAAGTCTCTACGCCGGTGGAACAGGTGGCGGTGGGCGACGTCGTCGTCGTGCGCCCCGGTGAACGGATGCCGGTCGATGGCGAGGTGATCGACGGACGCAGCCACCTGAACGAATCGCTCATCACCGGCGAGAGCCTGCCGGTGCCCAAGGCGGTCGGCGACAAGGTGACCGGCGGCTCGGTCAACGAGGAAGGCGTGCTGCAAGTCCGCACGGCGGCCATCGGCGCTGAAACCACGCTGGCCCGGATCATCCGCATGGTGGAGTCGGCGCAGGCAGCCAAAGCGCCGATCCAGCGTGTTGTCGACCGGGTGAGTGCGGTCTTCGTGCCGGTCGTCCTCGGGGTGGCGTTGCTGACCTTCGTCGGCTGGCTCCTGTACAACGGCGGCGACGTGGAACAGGCATTGATCAGCGCGGTGGCGGTGCTCGTCATCGCCTGCCCTTGCGCACTCGGCCTGGCCACGCCCACGGCGATCATGGCCGGCACCGGTGTGGCTGCCCGTCAGGGCATTCTGATCAAGGATGCCGAGGCGCTGGAAGTGGCGCACTCGGTCACCACCGTGGCCTTCGACAAGACCGGCACGCTGACCGAAGGCAAGCCGTCGCTGGTTGCCATCGAAGCGATGGGAGACGTGCATCCCGATGAAGTGCTGCAGCTCGCCGCCGCGCTCCAGCAGACCAGCGACCACCCGCTCGCGCATGCGGTGATGGAGAAGGCCCGGGCGCAAGGCGTGGCGGTCGAGTCCGCACGAGAGGCGCAGGCCCTGCCCGGCCGGGGCGTGCAGGCCGTCGTGGGCGGCCAGCACATCCTGCTGGGCAGCACGCGGCTGATGAACGAGGAAGGCGCCAACCCGGGCGCGCTGCTGGCCGAGGCGCTGCGCCTCGAAGGCGAAGGGCGAACCATCTCTTGGCTGCTGGAGCGGGACGGCGACCTGGTCCGCGTGCTGGGGCTGCTGGCCTTTGGCGACACGATCAAGCCCTCGTCCTACGCTGCCGTGGCACGGCTGCGCGAGCTGGGCATCCGCACGGTGATGCTGACGGGCGACAACCAGGGCAGCGCGCGCGCCGTGGGCCGTGAACTGGGCATCGATGACGTCCGCGCGGAACTGCTGCCGGGCGACAAGGCGGGCATCGTGCAGGAGCTGCGCCAGCAGGGCCGCATCGTGGCGATGGTCGGTGACGGCTTGAACGACGCTCCGTCCCTTGTGGCGGCAAACGTCGGCCTGTCGATGTCGACCGGCACCGATGTGGCGATGGAAGCGGCAGGCATCACCCTCATGCGCGGCGATCCGCGTCTGGTGGCCGATTCGTTCGACGTCTCCCGTCGCACCTACTCGAAGATCAAGCAGGGGCTATTCTGGGCCTTCGCGTACAACGTGCTGGGTATTCCGCTGGCCGCGCTGGGTATGCTCAGCCCGGTGATTGCAGGCGCGGCCATGGCCTTCAGCAGCGTGAGTGTGGTCACCAATGCCCTGATGCTGCGGCGCTGGCGCGGTGCTGCGACCGGCACCAACGGCAGCGGCCAGAATCAAGAAGAAGGAGCCTGACGATGAACATCGGTGAAGCCTCTACCGCCTCGGGCGTCTCGGCGAAGATGATCCGGCACTACGAAGACATCGGTCTGCTGCCCCCGGCCAGCCGCACCGATGCCGGCTACCGCCAGTATGGCGACAAGGACGTCAGCAAGCTGCGCTTCATCCGCCATTCCCGCGACCTGGGTTTCTCGCTGGACCAGATCAGTGCCTTGCTCGATCTCTGGCAGAACCGCAAACGATCCAGCCGCCAGGTCAAGGACTGGCGGAATCGCACATCGCCGAGCTGGATCAGAAAGTGCGGGAGCTTCAGGAGATGAAGGCCATGCTCGAATACCTCGTGCGCTCGTGCCACGGCGACGACCGGCCGGACTGCCCGATCATCGAATCGCCGGCATCTGAAACCACCGGGAACCCCGAAAAAGGCGGCGGCGACCGTAGCCGCCGCGGCAAGCGCCACCAGCTTGTTCCTTAGATTTCCCGGGGTCTCGCACCCCCCAGGATCAGGTCGCCCGCGCCAAGCACTGGAGGCTTGGCGCCTGCCTTACCGTGTCAACCGCCTACCGCCCGGCGATTCCACGGCATGCGCATCAAGACCCGAGCCATGCCGCAGAAACCGGATACCCCGGCAAATATAAAGCCGGCTCCGACAAAGCCCGACAACACGTGGAACCACGGCGAGACCGTCGCGCCCAGGACTGCTCCCAGCACGATCAAGGTGCCCGCCGTGATCTGCACCTGCCGCTGCAACTCCATCGGCTGGGACGCATCTGCGACCACAGGGAGCCCGGCCTTCTTCCAGGCATCGAGCCCGCCTTCCAGCACATAGGCGTCGCAGGCCGCGCACGCGCTCAACGTCTGGGCGTTGACCTGCGTCCGATTGCCGGATCGGCAATGGAAGATCACGCCGCCGGCAGCGTCCAGGGGGGACGCGCCTTTCAGATGCTCCATGGGCACGTGGCGGGCGGCAGCAATGTGCTCGCGCGCATGCTCGTCCGCGCCGCGAATGTCGATCAGGACAGCCCCTTGGCTGAGAAGGTCGCGGGCTGCTTGGGGAGAAATGGGCTTCAAGGACATGGCAGATAACTCCGGGTGGTCAGGGACAGAAGATGGTCTTGAGCGTGGAGATGAGGGTGGCTACATCCGGGTTGTCGATCCGGTAGTACAGCGTCTGCGCCTCCCGGCGGAACGTGACCAGGCCTTCCTCGCGCATCTTGGCCAGATGCTGAGACAACGCGGATTGGCTCAGGGGTACGTGCTCATGCAGCGCGCCTACCGACATTTCGCCGTGCTCGATCAGCAGGCACAGCAACAGCAAGCGATGCTCATTGCCCACCGTTCGCAGCAGGACGGCCGCCTGAGCGGCCCCCTCCTGAAAGAACTGCTTGTCTCTCATCTTTGCAACCATGGACGCTTTATTTCGTATTTCGCTAAATTAGCACATTCTTATGTAATAGCAATACCCCTCCGTTCTCACCGGGCTTGCGGTGCCTTTTTCTTACGATGGTCGGCGGGCATGTGCCGCCGGAGGGTTACTTGCGGGACTTGGGCTTCCCGGCAAACAAGCGAGCAGTGCGTAGGGCCAGATAGCCGATGAACAGGTTGGCCGCGACAAACACCGGCAGCGCCAGGACTTGCGCCGCACCAACACCCGACTGTGCCAGGTGCAGGCCTGTGACCGTCGCTGCGGCTACGCCGAACGTGTAGGCCCAGTAAGTGGGAATGAAGGGCTGCGCCCCCAGCCAGGGGCCCAGGCGCAGGCCGAGCAGCAGCTGAAAGAGCCCATAGCCCCATAGCATGAGCAACCAGTGGTCCGTGCTTCCCGGAGACAATGCCAGCCACGCCATCGCGCAGACGACGGGCGGCGCGAACTGGATGCCGATCAGGGGGCGCTGAGGCGTGGGCACTGAGGACGAATGCCAAAGCCGATGGATGACCAGCGATTCGAGCGCCAGCCATGAGAACAGTCCCGCTCCCAGGAACAGCCATCCCCAATCCGGCTGACCTAGCGCCCCCAATGCTGCCGCACTGACGAAATTGCCGGCGACGGTCGGCAAATACAGGGTCGGCACCATGTCTACCGTGTTTCTCCCGCCTTGCCAGAGCAAGCCGGTGTGCCAAAGGCAGAAGCCCAGGTGCCACGCGATCCCCGCGATCGTCAGAAGCCATGCCAGGATGCTTGAGTACGGGAGGACCGCGATGGCGATAAGCAAAGTGGAAACCGCCAGCAAGGCAGGCGTGCCTCCTTGCACCGGGTGAAGGAACTCGGCTTTCACGACCTCGAAGCGCCTGATTGCCTGCCACAGATAGCCAATGATCAGGACGAACCAGACCAGACCCGCGATCGCAATGACCGTCTCACCCACAGCGCCCGGCAAACTCCATCGCTGCGCCGCGATACGCCAAGCCTGCCCGAGACCTGCCAGACCCAGGACGACCCCGAAGTACGACGCCGGGATTTGCGCCTGTCTTATACCCATATGCCGAATCACCGAAGGAATTCTTGCCCCCTGAAATGCCACACAAACCCGAAAGAGCATGCGGGCCGCCATGAACGGAGACAGCTGCCAACCGCGCGCGCTCCCTTCGACGTTCCTATTCAAGCTGGCGTTTATTGTTCGCCGACCTCCCTCGCTGGACAAACGAGATAAAGTTTCTCCCGCCAAAAGAAATCATTTCCCGGTAGCTTTGAACACTCGTGCGCAGCTGCTGATCCGCCGAGCTGCTGGTGCCGGCCGCCGGGAAAGCCGCCGAGGCAGCTTCTGCTTCAATCGGCCATCACCTCTCCCAGGCGCACCGGGCGCGCGGGAGCCCATTCGGGGTTGAACCGCATCGGCCCCGGCGGAAACAACAGCACCACGGTCGAGCCCAGCAGGAAGCGCCCCATCTCCTCGCCTTGCTTCAGGCTGATGCGACGGTCGGGATAGCTCCAGTGCCGCACGCTGCGGCCGTGGGGTGGCCTGACCACGCCGTGCCAGACCGTCACGATGCTGCCGACGATGGCGGCGCCCACCAGCACCATAGCGAAGGGGCCATGCGGCGAGTCGAAGTGGCACACCACACGCTCGTTGCGCGCGAACAGCGCGTCGACGCCGCGCGTCGTGGCCGGGTTGACCGAAAACAACTCGCCTGGCACGTAGCTCATCGAAAGCAGATGCCCGTCGCACGGCATATGGACGCGGTGATAGTCGCGCGGGCTGAGGTAGAGGGTCGCGAAAGCCCCACGCTCGAACCTGCGTGCCAGCACCTGATCGCCAGCCAGCAAGGCGCCGATGCTGAAGGATTTGCCCTTGGCCTGGAGTAGCTGGCCACGTTCGATGCGGCCGAACTGACTGATCGCTCCATCGACCGGGCAGATCAATTGCGCCGTCGCCACCGGACGCACGCCGGGCCGCAGCGCACGAGTGAAAAAGGCGTTGAAGGTCTCGTAGGCTCCAGGGTCACTCGACGCCGCGTCCGCCATATCGACGTCGTAGTGGGCGATGAAACGCCGAATCACCCATTGCGTCAGTGCGCCCGCGCGCTTGTGCGCGAGTACGCCGAGCATGCGGGTGATGAAGCGCTTGGGCAGAAGATGCTGCGCTCGGACGAACACACGTTCGGACAAGCGGGGCTTCATGCCGGTGTCTGGCGCATGCCCGGTCATATGGCCGCCACCTCCGTGAGCAGCCAGTCGCGGAAGGCCACCAGTCGCGGCAGGCTCGCGCACCCGGGCCGATAGACGATGTAGTAGGCCATCGCAGACATGACGCTGATCTCGGGGAACAGCCGGACCAGGCGCCCGCTCGCCACGTCGTCGCGCGCCATCACGCTGCGCGCGAGCGCGACGCCTTGCGCCTCGATCGCGGCCTGCAGAACCGCCGCGGAATTGTTGATCTTCATGGCGCGCCGTGTGGCGGCCCCCGTCACGCCGACTTTCTCCATCCAGGTCTCCCAGGTGGGGAAGCCCGCATGACCGTCCATCGACAGGTCGTGGATCAAGGTCTCCCGTAACAGATCGGCGGGCGCGCGCAAGTCCCGGTTCCGACGCAGCAACTCGGGCGAACATACGGGGTAGACCTCCTCGTCCATCAGCTTGTCGGCCACCAGGTCTGGCCACATCCCCAGGCCATAGCGCACGCCGATATCCACCCCTTGCGCGATGAAATCCACGGGCTTGAGGTTGGTATCCAAGCGCACATCGGTATCAGGCCATGCGCTATGAAAGCGCTCGATGCGCGGCAGCAGCCACTTGGCGGCGAAAGCCGGGCTCACCGCAACGGTCAGCACGCCGCTGGCCGACCCTTCCTTGAGCCGTTCCAGCCCGAGGCCCAACCGATCGAAGCCTGCTCGGATGTCGGGCAGGGCGCGCTGCGCCACTTCGGTGGCAACCAGCCTGGATCGTCCGCGGTTGCCGCGATGGAACAGCGGTGTGCCCAGCCATTCTTCGAGCGCGCGAACGAGTTGGCCGACGGCAGCAGGCGTCACGTTCAGTTCGGCCGCCGCAGCGGAAAAGCTCTGGTGGCGGGCAGTCTCCTCGAATGCTCGCAATGCGTTGAGGTGGGCAGGCGATTTCATTTCATTAAAGTTTTTCTTTTAGATATGAACACTTTAAATGATTTGTCGAGACAAGGAAACCAAGAAAAAATATCACTTATAGAACAGGCCAGACGCTGCCTAGCTCGCGATGGCCGTTGGGCACCGAAAAGACAACGTGGCAGTAGAAGTTTTTCTTCCCGTTTCAGCCCCATCTCCGAACCTGCCACCTCGGCGGGGCAACAGTCAAAGAGGTTTTCACATGAGTCATCAATTCGACGGAAAGAAGCTCCTGGTCGTCGGGGGCACCAGCGGCATGGGCATGCAGACGGCCCGGGTGGTGCTGGCCCAGGGCGGCAGCGTGGTGATCGTCGGCAATCGCCCGACGAAGACCGAGGAAGCGCGCGAGGAACTGTCGAGCCTCGGCCCGGTCGCCGCAGTGACGGCCGACCTCTCCAGCGACGCAGGGCTGGCCGCGCTGCTCAAGGCCATCGACGAACAACATGCGGACATCGACCTGCTGGTCAACGCCGCCGGTGTGTTCTTCCCCAAGCCCTTCCTGGAGCACTCCGACGCTGACTACGACCAGTACATGAAGTTGAACAAGGCCACCTTCTTCATCACGCAGAAGGTCGCCGCCAACCTCGTCGCCAAGGACCGTCCCGGCGCCATCGTCAACATCGGTTCGATGTGGGCGAAGCAGGCCATCGCGGCCACCCCCTCGTCGGCCTACTCGATGGCCAAAGCGGGTCTGCATTCGCTGACCCAGCACCTGGCGATGGAACTGGCACCCAAGCACATCCGCGTCAATGCGGTGTCGCCGGCGGTGGTGCAGACGCCCATCTACGAGGGGTTCATCCCGAAAGCCGAAGTGCATGACGCGCTGCAAGGCTTCAACAGCTTTCACCCGATCGGCCGCGTGGGCACCCCGCAGGACGTCGCCGAAGTGGTTGCCTTCCTGCTCTCGGACAAGGCGGGCTGGGTCACGGGCGCCATCTGGGACGTGGATGGCGGCGTGATGGCCGGCCGCAATTGATGCACGGCGGGCAAGCCCCTGGCGCTTGCCCCACCTGCGCTCGTTTCTGTCAACCAACCTAGCAAGGAGAAATGCACATGGTCTATTTGCAAATCACCCTCAAGATCGCCGAAGCCAACCGGGCTGCGGCGGCTGGCATCTACCAGAAGTACAAGGGGCCGTTCCTCGACACCGTTCCCGGTGCCGAGTCCAAGGAACTGCTGGTGCGCAACGAAGACGTGCAGGTACTGCATGGCTTCGATACCCAGGAGAACGCGAGCGCCTATCTGCAGAGTGCGCTGTTCACCGCGGACGTGGTCGGTGGCCTCAAACCGCTGCTCGATGCCGACCCCGACGTGCGCATCTACCAGATTGCTTAATGTCCCTCGTCGCCGGGTGCGCAAACAGCGCATCCGGCATTTTTCTGTCAAGGAAAGGTTGATCTCATGATGCAAGACTGGAATGCCTATCGCGGCATGCTGATGGAACGGGTGGGCGAATACGCCCAGCAGAGCCCGGCGGTGATGCAGGCGCTTGGCGCCCTCAGCGGAGTCGTCGAACAAGGCGGGCACCTGACGCCAAAGATCCACGAACTGATCGCGCTGGCCGTGGCGGTGACGACCCGTTGCGATGGCTGCATTGCGGTCCATACGCAGAAGGCAGTCGAGCACGGCGCGACCCTGGAGGAAATCTCCGAGGCTCTGGGCATCGCTATCGCACTGAATGCCGGCGCTGCACTGACCTACACGGCTCGCGTGCTCGACGCCCACGCGCAACTGCCCAAACAGTAAACCCATCGGCGAACGGAAGGCAGGCCCGCAGACCGGGCCTGTACGTCGTTCCCGCCGCGACAGGAGCCCTGCCCATGCGCATCAACGCAGATTTCTCGCGCCGAGCCATCGTGACGCCCGAGCAGTACCAATGGGTCGCCTCCCCCCAGGGAGGCGTCGAGCGCATGATGCTCGATCGCATCGGCGCGGAGAAAGCCCGGGCCACCAGTATCGTGCGCTACGCACCCGATTCGCGCTTCCCGCATCACCCTCATCCGGGCGGGGAGGAGATTCTGGTTCTGTCGGGGGTCTTTTCCGAAGACGACCGGCACTATCCGGCAGGCTGGTACTTGCGCAATCCACCCGGCTCCAGCCATGCCCCGTCCAGCCACGAGGGCGCAGACATCTTCGTCAAGCTCTGGCAGATGCAGCCTGGCGAGCAGCGCAACGTGCGCATCAACACGCACGACCCGGCCGCATGGCAGCGCCGGGATGGCCGCGAGGTCTGCCCGCTGTTCTCGGATGCTTTCGAGCGTGTCAGCGTGCAACGCCTGGCACCCCTTGAAGCGTTGCTGACCGACTCGGCCGATGGCATCGAGCTGCTGGTGCTGACCGGCGAAGTCATCACCGATGGCCAGTCTTGCGAGCGTGGAAGCTGGGTGCGTCTGCCTGTCGGTGAGCGCCCCGAGATCACCGCTGGCACGCACGGCGCCACCGTCTATCTCAAGACCGGACACTTGGCCGCTGCGGTGCAGGGGGTCTAACGGATGCAGCCCACACGCATTGCCATCATCGGCGGCGGCCTCAGCGGCCTTTATGCCGCCATACTGCTGGAGGCCCGCGGCATTCGGGACTATGTGGTGCTGGAGGCTCGCGAGACCTTCGGTGGCCGCATCGTTTCCTGGCCGGACGCATCTCGTCCCCACGAGGAAGCGATTGGGAAGCTGCCCATCGCCGGGCGCTTCGATATGGGGGCAACATGGTACTGGCCGGCCATGCACCCGGAGCTGCAACAGCTTGTGGCGCAGCTTGGCCTGGAGACCGTCGTGCAGCATGAAAACGGCGACATGTTGATCGAGCGCTCCAGGACACATGCACCGAGCCGCGTCGATGGGTTCGTCTCCGCGCCGCCCGCGCTGCGCCTGGCGGGCGGCATGGCCGCGTTGGTCGACGCCATCCGCGCCCGCCTGCCTGCTGACAGGCTCCTGGCCGGCCACCAGGTCACGCACCTTCAGCACCAGGGCGAACGGATCGAGGTCCAAACCCGGGATGCGTTGGGGCAAGTCGTTTCCCGCCATGTCGCCCATGTCCTGCTGGCGATACCGCCTCGGCTGGCGGCCAACACCATCGACTTCGCACCGACCCTGCCCGACGCGCTGCAACGGCAGTGGCAGGCATGCGGGACCTGGATGGCGCCGCATGCCAAGTACGTCGCCGTCTACGACACGCCGTTCTGGCGCGAGCAAGGGCTGTCCGGCGAGGCGCGCAGCGCCGTCGGGCCGATGGGCGAGATCCACGACGCCTCGGCCGAGGGTGGCGATGCCGCGCTGTTCGGGTTCCTGGGTGTGAGCGCGCAGATCAGGCAGCAAACGCCGGAGGCGGTCCTGCTTTCCCATTGCCGGGCCCAGTTTGTCCGGTTGTTTGGCGAGCAGGCGGCACGGCCCAAGGCAGAATTCCTGAAGGATTGGACCAGCGACCCGCGCACCGCGGTCGCCGCCGACGCGCACCCGGATGTCGACCACCCGACCCCGCCTCCCAGGACACCACACGATGGCACCTGGGAAGGCCGGCTCGTCGGCATTGCCAGTGAGTGGTCGCCGCATTTCCCCGGCTACGTGGCCGGGGCCGTCGAGGCGGCACGCCTCGGGGTCGAAGCGCTGTTGTCCCCCCACACGGCGGCGTCCATCCTGAATTGAGAAAGGAAGCATTGATGTTCGATTTCGACGAGGTCATCGACAGGCGCGGCACCAACTCCATGAAATGGGAGCATGGTCGCCAGTTCCTCACGCCCGAACAGCGGGCCGCCGACCCGCTACCGATGTGGGTGGCCGACATGGATTTCCGGGTGGCGCCGCCGATCCTCGATGCCCTGCGCGAGCAGGTGGAGATGGGGGTACTCGGTTACGGCGGTACGCCGGACAGCTACCGTGAAGCCGCCGTGGACTGGCAAATGCGCCGCTTCGGCTGGCAGGCCCGCCCGGAATGGCTGGTGCAGTCCCCGGGCGTCATCAGCGCGCTCAACATGGCGGTTCAGGCGTTCACACAGCCGGGCGACCACGTGCTGGTACAGACCCCCGTCTACTTCCACTTCCTGCACGATGTGGTCAACAACGGCCGTCGCTTGGCCCTGGCGCCGCTGACGCTGGAAGCTGGACGCTATCGCTACGATCCCGAGGTCTTCGAGGCCGCCATCCAGCCGAACACCCGGCTGTTCATTTTGTGCAACCCGCACAACCCGACCGGCAATGTCTGGACGCGCGAGGAACTGCTGTCGATGGCGGCGATCTGCGAGCGTCATGGCATCCTGATCGTCTCCGACGAAGTGCATCAGGACCTGGTGTTCGGCGAGGGCCGACGGCATGTACCGCTGGCGATGCTGGATGACGGGGTCGCGCTCAACACCATCGTCTGCACCGCGCCCAGCAAGACGTTCAACATCGCCGGCCTGTCCTGCGCCAACATCTTCATTCCCAACGCACGCCACCGGCAGCGTTTTTGGACGCAGTGCGAGCGCAACGGCGTGTTCCTCGTCAACACGATGGGCACGGCGGCCTGTGAGGCGGCGTACCGGCATGGCGAGCCGTGGGTCGACGCCATGCTCGACTACGTGCGCGGCAACCAGCGCTACTTTGCCGCGCAGGTCACCGCGCTGGGGCTGCCCCTGACCATCACGCCGACCGACGCGCTCTACCTGGCGTGGGTGGACTTCAGAGCACTCGGCATGCCACCGGTCGAACTGCATGACTTCCTGCTGCGGCGCGCCCGACTCTGGCTCGACCCCGGACACAAGTTCGGCGCACCCGGTGAAGGTTTCATGCGCATCAACCTGGCCTGCCCTCGCAGCGTGGTCGACGAGGCACTGCACCGCCTGGCCTCGGCCCTTTCCTGAAGCCGCCTGCCTATTTCAACGACAACAAAGTTTGGAGCAATGACCATGAAGACTACCTATCGTGCGATGCAAGTAACCCGGCCTGGCGTCCTTGAACTGGCGGAGCGCCCGACGCCTGCGCCCGGCGTCGGAGAGGTACTGATCGAGGTCGAAGCCTGCGGTATCTGCGGTGCCGATACCGGCGACATCGAACGCGCCGATCCCACGCTGCAACCGCCGCGCGTACCTGGTCATGAAGTGGTCGGGCGCATCGCGGCGCTCGGCGAGCACACCCCGTCCAACTGGAAAGTGGGGCAGCGCGTGGGCGTGGGCCGCTTGGGTGGTCATTGTGGCGAGTGCGTCCAGTGCCGCCAGGGCCGCTTCCAGCTCTGCCAGAACCAGCCCGTCCTCGGCGCCACCTGCGATGGCGGCTACGCCGAGATGATGCTGGCACGCGCCACGGGATTGGTTTCGATTCCAGACGAACTCGACGCCGATGAAGCCGCCCCGATCCTGTGCGCAGGCATCGCCACCTTCAACGCGCTCAAGAAATGCGGCGCAGAGGCTGGCGATACGGTGGCCATCCTGGGCATCGGCGGCCTGGGGCACATGGCGCTTCAGTACGCACGAAGGATGGGGTTCAAGGTCATCGCCATCGGACGAGGCCGCGACATCGCGGAAGACGCGCTGACGCTGGGGGCTCACCTCTACATCGACACCCGTGAGGAAGACGCGGCAGCCAGGCTCAAGAGCATGGGTGGCGCGCGCGCCATCGTCACGATGATCGACCACGCGGAGACGGTATCGGCGCTGCTGGCTGGCCTGGCGCCCGAAGGGCGGCTTGTCGTGCTCAACCCCGGCAAGGAGCCCCTGCTGGTGCCCGCCGGCCTGCTGGTCGGCGGGCAGCGCAGCATCCTGGGCTCGATCACCGGCACGCCTTACGACAACGAGAAGACCCTGAGTTTCAGCGTTCTGGCGGACGTGCGCCCCTGGATCGAAACCATGCCCCTGGAAGACGCCCAGGACGCCTACGTGCGGATGAAATCCGGCGACGTCAAGTTCCGCATGGTGCTGACCATGAATCAGTCCCACTGAGGCATGCGCCCAAAGTTTCAATTAATGCTTGCCAGATAGGCTCTGCGAGCCTTTTCCCGAACGATATCCACCGGAGGCTTCCATGTCTTTACGATCTCTCGCACCAAAACTCTTTGGCATCATCGCCGCCGTTTCCCTTTCAGCCTGCGCGGCACTTGGCACGCAGACCGAATCAGGGACAGTGGCGGCCCAAGGCGCTCATCCCGTCAGCTTCGAGCAAATCCGCAATGCGACCGTCAAGGTCAGCTATGGCGACACCACTTTCCTGATCGACCCGATGCTGGCGGAGAAGGAAACCTATCCCACCGCGCCGGGTGCCTTCAACGACCACCTGCGCAACCCGCGCGTCGATCTCCCCACCAGCATCGACAAGGTGATCGAAGCCGATGCGGTCATCGTCACCCACCTGCATTTCGACCATTGGGACGAAGCGGCAAAGAAGCACATCCCCAAGGACATACCCATCTTTGCGCAGAATCCCGAGGATGCCGAAAAAATCCGGGAGGCCGGATTCCGCGATGTCCGTGTATTCGGCGAGGGCACCGAGTTCAATGGCGTGCGCCTGACGAAAACCAGCGGCCAGCATGGCAGCGATGCCGCCATGGCCGTGCGCGGCCCACAGCTCGGCAAAGTGTCCGGCGTGGTGTTCCAGCGCCCTGGATTCAAAACGCTCTACCTCGCTGGCGATACGGTGTGGAACCGGCACGTTGAGACCGCACTGGCGACCTACAGGCCGGAAGTCATCGTCCTGAACACCGGCTACGTGCGCTTCAAGGGCCTGGACGGCGCCATCATCATGGGCAAGGAAGATCTCCTCAAAGCGAGCAGGGCCGCACCCACCGCCTACATCATTGCAAGCCATATGGATGCGCTGAGCCATGCCACCCAATCACGCAAGGAACTGGCCGAGTTCATCGCCGAGAAGCAACTCGACCCGAAGCGCGTGCTGATTCCCGAAGACGGGCAAAGCTATACGTTCTAGCCCCGCCCATCGGCATTCCCCAGGTTCATGAATGCCGCGACACGTTGCATGAACCATGCGAAACACCCCTTGTACAGCCGCTTGGCACAAGGCGGTGTTTCGCCACTTCTATTGACTGGATTCTTGATCTACCCCCGAGTCGCCCATGCCAAGTCCCCACGCCGTCGTATCGAACACCCCCACGCTTGAACTCTCCGAACGCGATCAACGCGGCAACATCATCCGGCTCACCGTGGCTCAGGCGTTGGCCGGAGCCAATTCGGTGGTGGTCTATGCCACGGGCGCGATCATTGGCCATATGCTGGCACCGAGCAAGGCGCTGGCTACGCTGCCGATTTCCATCTTCGTGGTCGGCATGGCCGCTTGCATCCTTCCGGCGGGAGCCATCGCCAGACGTCATGGCCGTCGTGCGGCTTTTCTTGCCGGCACAGGCGGAGGGGTGCTGACCGGGCTGCTGGCAGCGTTGGCAGTCATGCTGGGATCGTTCTGGCTGTTCTGCCTGGCCACCTTCTTTGGCGGCGCCTATGCGGCGGTGGTGTTGTCGTTCCGCTTCGCAGCAGCGGATGGTGTCGCCGCACCGCGGCGGGCACGGGCGTTGTCCTTCGTGATGGGAGGTGGCGTGGTGGCGGGGGTCGTGGGACCGCAGTTGGTCACCCACACCATGTACCTTTGGCCAGCGCATATGTTCGCAGCCACGTTCGTCGCCCAGGCGATCGTGGCGGCGCTATCGGCCATCGTCCTGTACGGCGTGCGCCTGCCCATGCCTTCCGCCGCGGAGGTCGCGGGAGGTCGGCCGCTGGGCACCATCGCGCGCCAACCGTTGTTCATCATCGCCGCCATTTGCGGCGCGGTTTCCTACATGCTGATGAACTTCCTGATGACGGCCGCGCCATTGGCGATGCAGATGTGCGGACACTCGCAGGAAAGCTCCAATCTGGGTCTGCAGTGGCACGTCATTGCCATGTATGCCCCTAGCTTTTTCACAGGGCGACTGATCACGCGCTTCGGCGCTGGTCGTGTCGTCGTTGCAGGCCTGCTGCTTACCGGGCTGTCCGCCGCCGTGGGGTTGCTGGGAGTCGATGTCGCCCATTTCTGGCTCACCCTGGTCCTACTGGGCATAGGCTGGAATTTTGGTTTCATCGGCGCCTCTGCTTTGGTGCTGGAATGCCATCGTCCTGAAGAAAAGACACGGGTGCAGTCTCTCAACGACTTCATCGTATTCGGCACCATGGCGGTGGGCTCTTTTGCCTCAGGCAGTCTTCTGGCGGCCTACGACTGGTACACCGTCTTGTGGGTGTCGTTCGTTCCGCTCGCGATAGCTCTGGTCGCTCTGTTTGCCGCGCCAAGCGGGAACAAGCACAACGCTGTTGGTCAAGGGTAGATGTGTGTGCGGCACCCTATGCAGACATGCACCCCGGCGACTGCCTTTGAATACCGAGTAAAGGCAGCGCTCTTTGATTTCAGGATACGAACTGAGGTTTTGCCATGCTAGGCCTAGACGCTCTGGAACTCGCGCGAATCCAATTCGCCTTCACCATTTCTTTCCACATCCTATTCCCGGCCATCACGATCGGCTTGGCCAGTTATCTCGCCGTTCTGGAAGGACTGTGGCTGAAGACGGGAACCCAGACCTATCGGGATCTCTATCACTTCTGGTCGAAGATATTCGCCGTCAACTTCGGCATGGGCGTTGTGTCTGGGCTGGTAATGGCCTATCAGTTCGGTACGAACTGGAGTGCCTTTTCGGATTTCGCAGGTTCCGTTACTGGCCCTCTGCTGGCATACGAGGTGCTGACCGCATTCTTCCTGGAAGCGGGCTTTCTGGGCGTCATGCTCTTCGGATGGAACCGCGTCGGACCCGGCTTGCATTTTTTCTCTACGATCATGGTGGCGATTGGCACACTGGTGTCGACCTTCTGGATTCTTTCCTCCAATAGCTGGATGCAGACCCCGCAGGGCTTCGAGCTGATGGATGGGCGTGTCATCCCAGTAGATTGGTTCGCGGTTGTATTCAACCCTTCGTTCCCGTACCGCTTGGCGCACATGTCGACGGCCGCATTCCTTGCCACGGCGTTCTTTGTCGGTGCGTCTGCGGCATGGCACCTGCTGCGCGGCAGCACGAACCCCGCCATCCGAAAGATGTTTTCCATGGCGCTGTGGATGGCTGTCTTCGTGGCGCCATTGCAGCTTCTGCTCGGCGACCTGCATGGACTCAACACACTGGAGCATCAACCCGCAAAGATTGCCGCCATCGAAGGGCACTGGTCCAATACCCCGGGGGAATCAACGCCACTGACGCTTTTTGGCTGGCCCGATATGCAGCGCGAGGAAACCCGCTTCAGTGTGAAAGTGCCATATCTCGGGAGCCTGATCCTTACCCATTCCTTGTCCAAACAGGTTCCGGCGCTCAAGGAGTTCAAGCCAGAGGATCGTCCAAACTCCACGATCGTATTCTGGTCGTTCCGAATCATGGTGGCCTTGGGCTTATTGATGATACTTGCAGGTCTTTGGAGTGTCTTTTTGCGCTGGAATAAAAAGCTGTATGAATCGCGAGCGTTCCTGCGTTTCTGCCTGTGGATGGGGCCGTCCGGGCTGATCGCGATTCTCGCGGGCTGGATCACAACCGAGGTCGGGCGCCAACCTTGGGTAGTCTACGGATTGATGCGGACCGCGGATGGCGTTTCCGCGCACAGCGCCAACCAGTTGGGATTGTCTCTGGCCTTGTTCGTGATCGTCTACTTTGCTGTGTTCGGAGCCGGCACAGGCTACGTTCTGCGCTTGGTACGCAAGGGGCCGGCGATGGGCGAAGGCGCGGGAGCGGAGCACGGGGGCCCCGGCACGTCACGCACGCCCGCACGACCGCTATCTGCTGCGGAAAACGGCCTGGAAGGCGATCCGATGAATGCCGAACACAACGGGAGGGCATGAAGATGGTGGGCGTCGATCTGTCGATCATATGGGCTGTGATCATCGTCTTTGGGGTGATGATGTACGTCGTCATGGATGGCTTTGATCTCGGCATTGGCATCCTCTTTCCATTCGTCCGGGACAAGGCCGAACGGGACGCGATGATGAACAGCGTCGCTCCGGTCTGGGATGGCAACGAAACCTGGCTGGTGCTGGGGGGCGCGGGTCTTTATGCAGCGTTCCCGCTGGCGTATTCGGTGATTCTCAGCGCCTTTTATCTTCCCTTGATGTTCATGCTGCTGGGACTTGTCTTTAGAGGCGTGGCTTTCGAGTTCCGCTTCAAGGCCAAGGACCACAAGCGCCATATTTGGGATAAAGCCTTCATTGGAGGATCTCTCATCGCCACCTTTTTTCAGGGCGTGACGCTAGGCGCATTTATCAATGGCGTTCCGGTTCAGAATCGCGCATTTGCCGGCGACTCGCTCGCCTGGCTTTCGCCGTTCCCCCTGTTTACCGGGGTGGCGCTGATCGCGGCATATGCTTTGCTTGGCTGCACATGGCTCATTCTGAAAACAGAGGGGCCTCTGCAACAAAAAATGCACCGGATTGCTCGACCGTTGGCCGTCCTGCTTCTGGCGGCGATCGGTATCGTGAGTCTGTGGACGCCACTTGCCGAGCCAAGCATCGCCGATCGATGGTTCAGCCTGCCCAACTTCTTTTGGTTCCTCCCCGTTCCGATCCTGGTGTTGACCGCCTTTTACTTTCTGCTTCGCTCGGCGTCGAGAGGTGATCACGCAAAGCCCTTCCTGCTGACCTTGGCCATGATCTTCCTGGGATTCACTGGCCTGATCATCAGCTTGTGGCCCAACATCGTTCCGGGGTCGCTCACCCTCTGGCAAGCCGCCGCTCCACCTCAAAGCCAGGGTTTCACGCTCGTGGGCGCGCTTTTCATCATTCCGATCATTCTGGTCTACACGGCGTGGAGCTACTACGTCTTCAGAGGCAAGGTAAAGCTGGGACAGGGGTATCACTGATGCCCAGATCCGAGGGAAAAAGACCCTTATGGCAGCGCGTGCTGTGGCTGATTGCCATCTGGTCGGCAAGCGTGCTGAGCCTGGGTGTTTTGTCCTACCTTCTGCGACAGGTTATGCAGGCCGTCGGTTTAAGCACGCCATAGCGGTAGAGAGCCGGCATTGGAGCGCAATGCTTCAGACTATGCCGGGCCACTCCAAAACGTCGCTCTGCCGATGGACAGTTGGCCGCCACGGCGCGGCGCGGAAGGCGGCGCGCTGAGCTGGACTACGGTGCCGCATCAACGGCGGTTTGTAGCGGCAAGCCTGCCGCCCGCCATTCCGGCACGCCGCCGGCCAGCGCTGTGGCCTGCACACCGAGGGTTTGCAGGATGGTGACGGCCTGCATCGACAACACGCAATAGGGGCCGCGGCAGTAGGCCACCACCTCTGTTCCTCGGGACAGTTCTCCGACGCGATCCGCCAGTTGCTCCAGCGGAATGTTGATCGCACCTGGCAGATGGGCCTGTGCGAACTCGCCACCGTCGCGGATATCCAGCAGCACGACCGCTCCTTCTTCCAGACGGTCAAGCAGGCTGTCAATGGAGACGGACTCCATCTCCTGCGGCCGCTGCCGACTGTCCGTAATGGCTTCGCGGATGCGGGCGTGCTGGAACGCCACATAGTCGTGCAATGCCGAGACGACGGCGGCCAGTGGCCCTGGCCCCAGGCGATACAGCATGTGCTTGCCATCCCGCCGGGTCTGGACACAGCCAGCACGCTTCAGGTGCTGGAGGTGCTGCGAAGCGTTCGCCACCGATATCCCGGTCAGCTCGGCCAGTTTCTCGACCGACCGCTCACCACGCACGATCTGCTCCAGCAGCGCCAGGCGATGCGGATGCCCCAAGGTCTTGGCGACCTCGGCCAATGGGTCGAGACGGCTGACGCCGTCGGGATGCAAATGCGGGTTCATTGACATCACCATACCATCACACTATCATTCAAGCAATTGATTGAATGATAGTGTGATGTGCTTATTTCCTTGTTCTTGGCCACCGAATCGGCTGGCACAAGGCCCCTTGGATCAGCCGTTCTGGAGTTTTGAATATGGGCACAGTGCTTACGCCTGCCACATGGGATTCGCTATGGACCTGCTTCGTGCTCGCCCTGGCGACCAGCAGCATTTCGGTTTCCATCACCCAGGGCGAGTTGTTCGCCCCCTTGCGCAACTGGGCGCAAAAAGTCGGCCATATGACCGGCCACTTGTTCCAGTGCTTCTTCTGCATCAGCCACTGGGTTGTGTTCCTGGGCATTGCCATCTTCCGCCCCACCATCACCAGCAGTGGCTTGGTGCTGGTGGATTGGATCGTCGCTGCGTTCTTCAGCCTGACGCTGTCCACGTTGGTCAGCGGGCTGATGTTCAAGGTGCTGCTCACCGGGATGGCCAAGAAGGTACGCGACAAGGAACTCAAGGAGATGTTTGCGCCCAAGTAACCGACCGCCGTAGCCGCATCCCGCGCCAGCAATTCAGGAGTTGGTTTCATGCTTCAGACATCCCCCAATGATGATTCGGCCAGCAGATATCTCCCCGGCTTCCAGTTGCAATGGCGCGGCCCGTGCCCGCAACCCGCCGGTTACGTCCATCCCTGCCGCGTCACCGCGGTTCTCTTCCAAGTGTCCCGCGCCGGCCGTGCCGGTGATTCTTTCGCAACTCAGGAGCCCCAACCCATGCTTCAAGAACTGACAAACGAGAATTTCGATACCGCGCTCGGTCAATCGCCCGGTCTATACGCGGTCCGCTTTTGGGCGGAATGGTGTGGTCCCTGCAGGGTGATGTCCCCGGTCTTCAAGGACGTGGCGCAGGACATGCAAGGCACCGCGCAGTTCGGTGAAGTCGATATCGATGGTTCGCCGGAATTGGCGGGCCGGTACGGCGTGCAGAGCATCCCGACCGTGTTGCTGTTCAAGGATGGGCAGGTGGTTGACCGGCTGACCGGCGCTGCCCCGAAGCCCAACGTCATCCGCTTCATCAACAACCATCTTCGTTGACCGTCGTGGCCCGGCCGCTCGCATCACCGCCCGGGCCGCCATACGCATGTAGATCCCGAGCACTCCCAAGAGAGAAGCACCAATGCCCCATGTCAGAGTGAAACCGTGGCAAGACGGCGATGAAGCCCCAGCCGAGCTTCTGCAAAGCATGCGGGCGCGTCGCCCGAATGGCGAGCTGATCGGCATTGACCGCGTACTGCTCAAAAGCTTCCCGCTCGCAATGGGCTGGAACGGCTTGCTCGGTCGCGTGCGAGCGGAGTTTGAGCTCCCGCTCGAATACCGTGAACTCATCATGTGTCGCGTGGCGGTGCTCAACCGAGCCGAATTCGAGTGGAATGTTCACCAGCCCGCCTACCTGCAAGCCGGAGGCACGCAGCAGAAATGCGATGTCCTGCGTGCCGATGGTATTTCCTCGCTATTCGATAACAAGGAGCGAGCGCTGCTCGAACTGACGGACCAATCCACCCGCAATGTCGAAGTGGATGAAGTTGTCATCGAGAAGCTCAAGGAACTCTTTGGGGAGCAGCAGACTGTCGAAGCCGTTGCGACGGTCGCTGCATACAACATGGTGTCCCGCTTTCTGGTCGCTCTCGCAATCTGAGTGCTTCGGTCAGCCACTTATATGGATCACTTATTACAGCCATGAAAACACATCGCCAACTCATCATTCTCGGCTCCGGTCCCGCTGGCTGGACCGCCGCGGTCTACGCCGCCCGCGCCAACCTGAAGCCCCTGGTGATCACCGGCCTGCAGCAGGGCGGCCAACTGATGACCACCACCGAGGTGGACAACTGGCCCGGCGATGCCCACGGCCTTATGGGCCCGGACCTGATGGCGCGTATGCAGGCCCATGCCGAGCGCTTCGACACCGAGGTGGTGTTTGACCATATCCATACCGCCGACCTGTCGCAGCGGCCGTTCCGACTGGTCGGCGACAGCGCCGAGTACACTTGCGACGCGCTGGTCATCGCCACCGGCGCCACCGCCAAGTACCTGGGCATCCCGTCCGAGGAGTCGTTCAAGGGCCGCGGCGTGTCCGCCTGCGCCACCTGCGACGGATTCTTCTACAAGGACCAGGACGTGGTTGTGGTCGGCGGCGGTAACACCGCCGTGGAAGAGGCGCTGTACCTGTCCAACATCGCCCGCAAGGTCTACCTGGTGCATCGCCGCGACACCCTGCGCGCGGAGAAGATCATGCAGGACAAGCTGTTCGCCAAGGTCGAGGCCGGCAGGATCGAGACCGTCTGGCACCATCAGGTGGACGAGGTGCTTGGCAATGACGCCGGCGTCACCGGCGTGCGGGTGAAGTCGGTGATCGACGGCAGCACTCGGGACATCGAGGCCCATGGCTTCTTCGTCGCCATCGGCCACCATCCCAACACCAGCCTGTTCGACGGCCAGCTGGCGATGAACAACGGCTACCTGGAGATCCGCGCCGGCCTGGGCGGCAACGCCACCCAGACCTCGGTGGAAGGCGTGTTCGCCGCCGGCGACGTCGCCGACCAGCACTACCGACAAGCCATCACCTCGGCTGGCTTCGGTTGCATGGCGGCACTCGATGCAGAGCGTTTTCTGAGCCCGGCATAGAGGCATCGGGAACGTCCGGTAGAACCGCCTGGCTATGGGAGGCGGCTCTGCCGGAGCCGTTTGCTCAGCGCAACGGAACGAGAAGCTCGGCGACCAGGCCGCCGTTGTCTCTGGGCATCATCTCCAGCCGCCCGCCGAAGCGTTCGACGATGGCGCGGACGATCGAAATACCCAAGCCAGCACCGTCGCTGCGCTGACGCCCCTGGTCGCCGCGCCAAAAGCGTTGTCCGATTTGCGTGGTCTGCTCCGCGCTCAGGCCTGGACCACGGTCCGCCACTTCCAGCAGGCAGGCCCGCGCCGAGGCATCGAAGCGTACCCGCAACTCGACGGCGCTGTCCGGTGGCGAGTAACGCAATGCGTTGTCCACCAGGTTGCGGATCGCGATCTCCAGCATGGATCGTGGAATGGGGCTGCCCGCGTCACTACCCTCGGTCAGCAGCGTCAGCCGCCCGCCAGCATCGTCGCCGCTACGCTCGATGATGCCGTGGACTACATCCATGACCGAAGCGCACTCGTCACCGTCATGGATCGGTGCTTCGGCGCGTGCCAGCACCATCATCTGGTCCAACGTGCGCCGCAGGCGCTTCACGCCTTGGTCCGCACTGTCCAGCGAAGACCCGACGTCTTCTCCCTCGCTGACCCGCGCCACTTGAAGATGGGTGTCGATCACCGTCAACGGGGTGCGCAGCTCGTGTGCTGCAGCATCCGTGAATGCCCGTTGGTTCGAGAGCGCCCGCGCCAAGCGCCGCAGAAGGCCGTTCATGGCGTCCAGCACCGGTCGCAGTTCCGACGGCGAATGATCCACCGCGATCGGTGACGTGTCGTCCGCGTGCTTGTCGCGTAGTTGCTGCGACAGGGCTTTCAAGGGCGCCAGCCCCCGCCCGATACCGATCCAAAGTGCAACCAGCCCCCCCAGAAAGGCAATCAGAAATGGCACGCCAGCGGCGTACAGCAGATCGTTGATCAAGGTGTCCCGCTGATCGACGCGATCTGCCGTAGTGATCTGGTAGCCATTGGCACGCAGGACATACACCCGCCACTGGTGCCCCAATACTTCCCGAGTGCTGAAGCCGGCCGGTAGGGACTCGAACTCCGAATGCGGCCCAGTGGTCGTTCTTGCCAGAACCTCACCTTGCAGCGACCGGATTTCGCATGCAATGCCTTCCTTGCCGCTGACGCGCACCGCCTCGGTGAAGCCGGATGGGGCGGCGTTCGGGGCCAGCGCCGCACGTTCGAGCAGCCCCGAAACCATGCGCGCGGACATGGCCAGGCGTCCATCGAGGGTCCGGTCGAGATTGGAATGAACACCGCGCATCATCAGGGCGGCGGCGACCACCCACAGCAGGATCAGCGAGAGGCTCGCGATCAACACCGCCCGAAGACGCAGGCTCATGATGAAGGCCTCCATCCCAGGCGGTAGCCCAGCCCGCGCGAGGTCTCGATCGCTTCGGCTCCCAGCTTGCGCCGGATGTTGTGGATATGCACGTTGATGGCGTTGCTGCTGACTTCCTCGCAGAGCCCGTAGATGCGTTCATTGAGGAAGTCCGGCGACACCCAGCGGCCATCCGCACTGGCGAGGTGTGCGAGAAGATCGACCTCCCGGCGCGACAACGTGACGGACTCGCCATGAAGCCAAGCCAGCCCGCTCTCCGGCTCCAGGCGCAAGGGGCCGGCGACGATGACCTGGGCGGCGCGGCCCTGAGTTCGCCTGACCAGCGCATGCAGTCTGGCCGCGAGTTCGCGCAGATCGAATGGCTTGACCACGTAGTCGTCCGCCCCGCCGTGCAGGCCCTTCAGCCGGTGCTCGATCGCGTCGCGCGCGGTGAGAATTAACACGGGAAGATGAGGTTCAAACGCCCGCATGCTGGCCAGCAGGTCCATGCCATCGCGGTCGGGAAGGCCGAGATCGAGCACCAGGGCGTGGAAGGTGTTTTCCTTCTGCATGGCCTCCGCTTCGTGCGCGGTACAGGCGTGATGAACCTCAATGCCGTGCTTGCGCAGGCCTGCCACGATCCCCTTGCCGATCAGCTCATCATCCTCGACCAGTAACACCCGCATTGCTGCTCCATTTCACTCTCACCGAAATAGCATGTTAGGCCAAGAGTTACGGGTGTGTCAGCGAATGAAATGGGTGCCCGTCCACTTTAGTTTCGCTTAATCGGACAGCCGCATCATTCCAAGTGACCTTGCTTGGAGGATTCGATTTGTCCCTATACCGGCGCGTACTCGCGGCCTTGTTGATATGTTGCTCTGCGATCGGCGTTGCGTGGGCGAATTCCAGCCTGCTCCCTTGGGCCAGCAATGATCCGCAGTTTCTGGACGTCGCCGAGGTGCTCCAGCTTCGCCCGGTACAACAGCAGGGCGATGCCTTTTCGATGGAAGGACGTATCGCCGATGACTACTACGTCTATCGGCACTCCATCAAGTTGGTCGATGGACAGGGCCAAGAAATCGACCTGAGTCTGCCTGCTGGAACGCCCAAGCATGATGAATTTTTTGGCGACACCGAAATCTATACGGGCGATGCGCTCCGCCTTCGCTGGCCGTCAACGGTTTCCGGCCCGCTGACGCTGCACTGGCAAGGGTGTGCCGAGGCGGGCATCTGCTATCCGCCCCAAACAATCGCGGTGACGCTTCCCGCCGTAGCGAGCATTCCGTCTCCACCTGCGAACGGCACAACCTTGTCGCCGGCGGCTGATGTCGCCAGCCCTCAAGCGTCATCGCCGACGATGCCGACCGCCAAACCGGACGATGCCGGTGCCGCGTTGGATATGGCCGAGGATCAGGCTGCGGCGCAGAAGCTCGCGACGCTCGGGCCGGTGGCCGGAACCCTGTTGTTCTTCGGTTTCGGCTTGCTGCTGGCGTTCACCCCCTGCACACTGCCGATGATCCCCATCGTCTCGACGCTGGTCGTCGGCAGCCAGGCCAATCCGCGGCGCGCGCTGCTCCTGTCCTCGGCCTATGTCTTGGCGATGGCGGGAACCTATGCGGCCGTGGGCGTGGCGGCCGGACTCGCCGGCGCCAACCTCCAGGCCACGTTGCAATCCCCGTGGCTGTTGGGCGCCTTCGCCGCGCTGTTCCTCATCCTGGCAAGCTCGCTGTTCGGCCTGTTCGAGTTGCGCCTGCCGGCGGCCCTGGTCAATCGCGTCGAATCGGCTGGAAGAGGGAAGACCGGCGGGCGCATCGCCGGGGCCGCGGCACTGGGCTTTCTGTCGGCGTTGCTCGTGGGGCCGTGCATGACCGCGCCCCTGGCGGGTGCGCTGCTGTATATCGGACAGACCGGCAGCGCCTTGTATGGCGGGCTTGCACTGTTCGCGCTGGGCATGGGAATGGGCCTGCCGCTGCTGGCCATCGCCGTGTTCGGTGCCCGGGTCCTCCCGCGGCCCGGCGCGTGGATGGAGCGGGTGCGGATCATCTTCGGCTACGTCATGGTTGGCATGGCGGTCATGATGCTGGCCCGGTTCCTGCCCGGCACGGCGAGCCTGGTGCTGTGGGGTGCGTGGATCTTGTCCATCGCGGTCGGCCTGGTTGCCTGGGGCCAGGCCGTCGCGGCCCGGCATCGGCTGGCCTGGACGCTGCGTTCCGTGGCCGTGTTCGCCGGGCTGTGGTCCGTATTGATGCTCGTCGGTGCCGCGTCAGGCGGAGAGTCTGCCTTGCAGCCTCTGGCGCATCTGCGCGGAGCCGCCGCCGCGCCCGCCGCTGCCGAGATGACCTACGTTCAGGCGAAATCCGCCGCGGACGTGGATGCCCGCATCGCCGAGGCCGGCGCGCGCGGCCAATGGACGTTGATCGACTTCTATGCCGACTGGTGCGTGAGTTGCCACGTGATCGAGCGCAATGTCTTCGGCAATCCGGCCGTGGCCGCCCGTCTGGCACAGGTGCAGATCGTGCGCCCGGATGTGACCCGCAACGACGCGGAAGATCAGGCGCTGCTCAGGCATTGGCAGGTGCAAGGGCCGCCCACGCTGATTCTGGTCGGGCCTGATGGCCAGGAACGTCGGGCACAGCGCGTCGTCGGCGAAATCCACGCAGGTGGCTTCCTGGAACGGCTCGACGCCGCGGGGGCGCCATGATCGGGATTGGCCCGTTTTCCATCGACGTGGTGATCGTCGCCGTCTCCGCCTTGCTGGCCTGGACCGTGGCACGCATGCTGGCGCGCCGGTTGCCCGACTCGCCCTACAAAGCCGCAGGCAGCCTGCTTCTCGATGCGCTGCTCGTAGGTTTGATCGCTGCCAGGCTCGGCTACATCGCGCGCTGGTGGAAGGACTATGCCCAGGCTCCCTGGTCAATGATCTCGATCGGTGATGGGGGATTCCTATGGTGGGCCGGCCTACTGGCGGCATTGCTGTTCGCCGGTTGGCGCACGCGCTCGATCCGGGCGCTGCGGATGCCAGTCTTCGCAGGTGTCTTTGCCGGGATCGTGGCGTGGGGGGCTGCGGGCGGCGTGGTCGAGCTGCTGCGGCGTTCCGCACCTCCCTTGCCAGATGTGCAACTGGCCATGCTCGACGGACAACCGATTGCCCTGAATTCGTATGCCGGTCGGCCTGTCGTCGTCAATTTGTGGGCGACCTGGTGCCCCCCGTGCCGAAGGGAAATGCCGGTACTACAGCAAGCGCAGTCAGTTTTTCCGGGGATCGCCTTCGTCATGGTCAACCAAGGCGAGCAGGCCTCGGTCATCCAGAGTTTTCTCGAACAAGAAGGACTGGTGTTCAACCACGTGCTGCGTGACCCGGCATCCGACACGATGCGGGTGATGGGCGCGCGCGGGCTGCCCACCACGCTCTTTTTCGATAGCGATGGGCGCTTGGTGGATACGCATATGGGCGAGCTGACCATGGCCAGCCTCAAGAACACCATCACGCGCCGCTACGCGCAAGAGTCCAGCCCCAACAGCACAAACCAGGAGTAACAGCCCCATGTTCCAACACCACACACGCTATCGAATCCCTCTCGGGCTCTGCTTCATGCTGATGGTGGGTTGCAGCCAGGCGGAGAACGCCAATACGCCACCCGCTAATACTCCGCCCGCCAATCTGCCCCCCGCCGTCAAGGCGCTGGAGGATCAGGGCCTGACCGTGATGACGGAGTTCGACGCGGGTAAAGAAGTGCGCGCCTTTGCCGCAGTCGCGGGCGACCAGCCGATCGCGGCCTACCTCACCAAGGACGGCCATGTCATCGTCGGCACGCGGCTGGACGCCAAGGGCGATCGGATCGACGATGCCAAGCTACAGGAGCTGGTCGCCAAGCCCATGGGAGACCGCGCGTGGGCGCAGTTGGAGTCATCCACCTGGGTGCTCGATGGCAAGGCCGACGCCCCTCGCGTGATCTACACGTTCAGCGACGCCAACTGCCCGTACTGCCATCGTTTCTGGGAAGCCGCCCGGCCCTGGGTGGATGCCGGCAAGGTTCAGTTGCGCCACGTGCTGGTCGGCATCATCAGCCAGGACAGTCCGAACAAGGCGGCCGCCATCCTTGGTGCGCCTGACCGCTCCGCGGCGCTGCTGGAGAACGAGAACAAGTTCGACCGGGGCGGCATCACGCCGGCCAAGACCGTCCCGGCCGACGTGCGCAAGATTCTGGAAGACCACCAGATGCTCATGCTGACGCTGGGGTTCCGCGGAACGCCGGGGATCGTCGTCCGCGATGAGAGCGGTGCACTCAAGAAGTACAACGGCATGCCCCGCCCAGAGGCCATGGCCGAGGTGCTCGGTCCTCGCTGATGACGCGGCCGAAGGTGAGAAAGGCAACCTGCAACAGGACGGTGGCGCCATGCTGATCGGGGCGCTGCTGGGGGTGCTCATCGGCGCGCTATTGGGCCTGACCGGCGCCGGCGGCGGCATCCTGGCCGTGCCGGCCCTGGTCTTCGGATTGGGCATGGCCATGCGGCAGGCCGCTCCCGTGGCGCTGATCGCGGTGGGGGCTGCCGCAGCAGTCGGGGCGCTGCAAGGCCTTCGCCAAGGCATTGTTCGCTACAAGGCTGCGGCCGTCCTCGCGGCATCGGGGGTCGTCGCATCTCCCTTGGGAATACGCCTGGCCCACCATTTGCCGGACACCTGGCTTGCCGCAATATTCGCCGCCGTCATGGTGATCGTGGCCCACCGCATGTTCCGCTCGTCGCAAGGCCACGCCTCGGAGCCCGGGGCAACCGCGCCTCCTGGCAAGGCGTGCCAGGTTTCCGCCGAGACAGGCCGCTTCGTCTGGACCTCGCGGATGTTTCTGACACTCGTCGCGATCGGCGCTGTGTCTGGCGTGTCCACAGGCATGCTGGGAGTGGGCGGCGGCTTCATCATCGTGCCCGCACTGACCTACTTCAGCGAGCTGCGCGTGCATAGCATCGTGGCGACGTCGTTGATGGTGATCGCGCTGATATCTGCGGCAACCGTCTCGATGGCCTGGGCACAAGGGTTCACCATGACCCAAGGTGCCTGGGCGTTCTCGCTCGCGGCGGTTGGCGGCATGGGGATCGGGCGACTGGTCGCGCCGCGCATCCCAGCAAGGGAGCTGCAGCGCGGATTCGCCCTGACATGCGTGCTGGTCGCGGCCTTGATGGTCGTCCGCAATTTTTCGTAGGCACACGCGCCACCTGGAGACGGCTCCGGTGGCGGTTGACTTTGGTATGGGAACATCATGCAGACATTGAAAGTGGATATCGCGATCATCGGCGCGGGCACCGCGGGGATCACGGCATTTCATGCAGCGAGGGCCGCGGGCAAGAACGTAGTCCTCATCGATCGCGGGCCGTTGGGGACAACCTGCGCCCGCGTGGGCTGCATGCCGTCCAAGGCAGCTCTGCATGCGGGCATGCGGTGGTCGACCGCGAAAGGCCTGCCCGAAGGCAGCGCACTGTTGCAACCACATGGCCCGCAAGCATTGTGGCTCCACGCTAGGCAAACGCGGGACGCGCTGGCCAGCGGTGCTGCGCAACGGACGCGCAACGCGGCAGGAGACCAGCTGATCATGGCCGAGGCGCGCTTCATTGCTCCCGGTGTCTTGCAGGCCGGCCCCTATGTTGTCGAGGCCGACGCCGTGATCGTGGCAACCGGCTCCCGCCCCATCATCCCGCGCTTCCTGGAGGGCGTGTCCGACCGCATCCTGACCACCGATTCCCTGTTCGAGCAGGACGTGCTGCCCAAGCGCATGGGTATTCTGGGCCTGGGCGCGATCGGTCTAGAACTGGGCCTCGCGCTGTCGCGCCTGGATGTTCAGGTGATCGCGGCCGACCAGCGCGAGACCATTGGCGGAATCCTCGATCCAGAGGTGCAAGCTGCCGCCCGCCAGAGGTTCAGCCAGGAGCTTCCGATGTGGCTGGGCGGGTCGGTCGAGATCGACGACGCAGGCGAGCAGATACGCATGCGCCAGGGCGATCACAGCGCCTGCGTCGATCGCCTTCTGGTCGTGACCGGGCGCACTCCCAACACTGAAGCACTGCACCTCGGTGCTGCGGGGATTGCTCTGGATGAACATGGACGTCCACACGTCGACCCGCAGACCATGCGCGCAGCGGACGTGCCTGTGTACTTCGCCGGCGATGTCCAACCCGACCGACCGCTGATGCACGAGGCGGCGGACGAGGGGCAAATGGCCGCGCACGCCGCACTGGCCGGCCTGCACGGTCAAGCCTGGTCGGTACCCGCGCGCCGGGTGCCGATCGCGATCCTGTTCACCGACCCGGACGTGTGTTCGGTCGGCCTTTCGCATGAGGCTGCACAGCAGCGCGGCGCCATCATCGGCGTGGCGCAAGGCGGGGGCAACGGGCGCTCCAAAATACTGGACGCCCAAGACAACCTACTGCGCATCTACGTCGCCCCGGACAGCGGCGCCGTGCTCGGGGCCAGCATGCTGCTCACGCAGGGCGAACACCTGGCGCACTTGCTGGCTTGGGCAATCCAGGCGAAGCAGAGTGTCAATGATCTACTGGCAATGCCGTTCTACCACCCCTCCATCGAGGAGATGCTGCAAAGCGCATTGAAGTCGGCATTGCAGCAGCTAAACCCGTAACCGAACCTCTTTCCTCGCTATCACGCCTGAACCATCATGAGCCAAGACATCCAGAACCAAGCATTGAAAGTGATTCTGCATGCGCCGACTCCGCCAGCACTGGAGCGCGCGCGCAAGAATGCAGTCAATCTCCTGCGCGACGCGCCCGAGACCGAACTACGCATCGTCCTTAACGCAGAGGCTGTCGAGTCCGCGCTCGATCAGGCACACACAGACGTGGATACGCACACCTGGGTGTGCCCCACGACACTGACGCGAATCGGAAGAGAGAACCGACCGCCGCTTCAAGTGATGGAGGGTCCAGCCGTCATCGAGATAGCGCGCATGCAACGAGCGGGATGGGTCTATATCAGATCGTAGCAACAGGCCGCCAACGCGGCAGAAGGGGGAAAGGGCATGGAACTGCGCCATCTTCGCTACTTTGTCGTCTTGGCTGAGGAACTGCATTTCACACATGCAGCCGAGCGTCTGCACATCGAGCAGCCACCACTGTCCCGAGCCATCAAAGAGCTTGAGGATGAATTAGGTGCAACGCTCTTCGACAGGGATCGGAGAGGAACACGCCTGACTCCAGCCGGATCGGCGTTCTTGCAAGACGTGCGGAGAGTATTCTCGGCTTTGGAACAGAGCCGGGAGAACGTCAGGGCGATTGCTGCGGGCTTACAAGGCAGCCTACGCATCGCCATATCTGATGGCACTGTTGACCCGCGCCTGTCCGCCTACCTCGCCCACTGTCGCGAAGAAGAACCTGAGATAGAAATCCGGCTGAGCGAAGTTCCTCTGTCGGAGCAGTTGCGTGGGCTGCGATCGGTTGACTTCACGATCGGCTTTGCCCATACCGCAGAGGTTGGCGATGAAATCATCGCGGAGCCAATATGGCATGACCCGCTGATCTTGGCAGTACCCGCGCGACATCCACTTCTTGCTCATAAGGAGGTGCCACTTACAAAGCTTGCTTCCTATCCGCTCGTGCTGTGCGATCCGCAAGTATGCGAAGGCTACAGCCGCGAGCTGACACGGCTGCTGCGGCTACTGGAGCAAGAACCGAACGTCGTCGAGCACGCATCCTCATTGGACATGATGCTCACTTTGGTAGGCGCTGGATATGGGCTTGGTTTCACCACGGCGGCGAGGCTCGCGGTCAGCCACCGTGCAGATGTCGTTGCCCGTCCTTTAGCGGCGGATTCGGCCGTGATCACCACCTATCTGCTTCGGCCACACAGCGACACTTCATGCCCAGCATTGGAGCGCTTCATTACTCGACTGCGCTCCCAGGCGGACGGATAGAAGTCCATTTCCGGTACGGCGTTAGCCTGCGTCGGCATGAAGATTGCGTTCCGTTGCAGCCATCAGCTCGGTGCCACTCATCTTGAGTGCCGCGGCAACTTTCAGGATCACGGACAGCGAAGGCAAGTGCTCCCCGCGCTCGATCTTGCCCATGTGCGAACGCTCAATACCGGCCAGTGCCGCCAGCTCCTCCTGAGCAACACCCTGATCCATACGAAACGCGCGCACGGCCTTGCCGAATGCCAAGGCTGGCTCGGCTTCATATCTGGTGGTGCCTGGGGGACGGCCTCGTTGAACAGTACGCTTCTGCATTAACAGAAGCGTCGAACAGTCACGAGAATTTAACCACGTTAAATTTAACTCACAAGTATCATATGGGGCTGTTTTCTTAATCAATTCTCTTCTTGGGGGCTCTTATGCACGACGCCACGAGTCGATTCCCCCGTCTCAGACTTGCCGTAGCACCGGGCGTACCGTCATCGCATCTTTCAGCGCTTCTCGCGCTTCAACGCGCGGAAGAGCCAGAGGTCGCCGTCTCGTTTTTTGAGGTTGCACGTGACGTTCTGCTTCAGGGGCTTCGTGAAAGCCGCTACGACGCAGGGATGTCGCTTGAGGGGGCCAGCGACCCAGCCCTCAAGACGCAACCTTTGTGGGCCGAGAGCATGGCCGTCGCCGTGCCGCCGCGGTTCCATTTACTCGACAGGGCAAAGCTCACCATCGCCGATCTCCAGGGCTACCCGATCTATCGCTGGCAGGCCGAGGCTTGCCCTCTGCTAGATGAGAGGCTGATCTCCCTAATGCCGTTGGACCAGGAGAACATCCAGCGGGTGACTTCATTCGAGATGCTGGCGCTATGGGTTGCGGCTGGCTACGGCGTCGGGGTATCCGCGCGAGCGCGCATTGACCATGGTCAGGGATGGGGGATCACCATGCGGCCGCTCTCTGACGGTCCCTATGAGATGGTCACGTACCTGCACCGGCCCCACGCGCAAGCCGACTCCGTTTCGGAGCGCTTCGAGCAGAGAGCGCTGCAAATCACCGGGGCTGGTGCCACGTAACAACGCCCCTTTGGCCGGGGCCATTTCCCCGGCCAAAGGATGATGCACGGGGATCAGGCCCCCTCAAGCACCACCGCGTTGTCCACCAGCCTACGGACGCTCTGCCGCACATCTTCGGGGATAGGCTGCAGGGCAAAGGCCTCGGGCGCATCCTCACGGCGCTTGTAGTCGCCCATGATGACCCGGATGATCGCGGGCACGTTGGTCGGCGTGACCACATCAATGGCCGCGCGATCCCCCAGGTCCGGGTGCGGCTGGGTCAGCATGCGGTACAGGTCCCACGAGTCCGCATGCGGGCACTGGTTCATGAGCGTCTGGGCCAGCCTGTGCTTGAGCGGCACCAGTTGCCAGTCGGGAACACGCTGCCCTCGGTTGCCCAGGCTGATGGACAGCAGCTTACCCGCCTTCAGTTCCCGGTTGATCTGGTCTTTGGACTTGCCGGCCAGCTTGCCGAACAGCGGGACAGGCAGATTGTTCGGCGATTCGTACATGGCCAGCATTTCTTCGCGCTCGCGCTGGATGGCGGACACTTCCGGTTCCGGGGCATGCGTGGGAGGCGGCGGCACCTGCGACAGCCGCTGGAACGTGATTCCGCCGCTGTTCGAGGTCACGACGATGGGCGTTGCGACCACTGGCGGGACGCTAGGGACAACGGGCTCGGACACCGTGGAGGCCGCACCCACCGCTTCGTCCGCTTCCGCCATCGCCGGCACCCCATCGATGCGGATGGTCAGGTGCGCGCTCGCGGCTTCCACTTGGCCCTGTTCAAGCAGGTCCAGGCGGTCAGCCCAGTCTTGCATCATCCGGCGACGCGGTTCCACGTACTTGGCGTGGTTGTAGGCCGAGCTGACCTTGTTCGGATCGGAGTGCGAAAGCTGCGCGTCCACCCAAATCTTCGGGTAGCCGATCTCGTTGAGCGCCGTCGAGATGGTGCCGCGGATGCCGTGGCCGGTCAGGCGCCCCTCATACCCCATGAGCTGCACGGCCTTGTTGAGGGTGTTCTCGCTGATGCGCTTCTTGAGTTCGCTGCGGTGCGACAGCAGGTACTTCTGCGCCGGCCGCATCACGCCCAGGAGATAGCGCACGATCTCGATGGCCTGCAGGGACAGAGGCACGATGTAGGGCGGCACGTCCTGCGGCCGCTTGCCAGCCTTGCGCATTTCGTCCTGGAGCTGCTTGACCACCTGCGGCGGGATGATCCACAAGCCGCGGTCGAGGTCAAACTGTTCTGGTTCGGCCAACCGCAACTCGCCCGTGCGCACCCCCGTCAGGAACAGCAGCCGGACGCCAAGCTGAGTCTGCCAGCCCCGAGGGTTGTAGCACCGCAGCTTCTGAAGAAACTCGGGCATCTCGGGCAGGTGGAGGTAGGGGTTATGGGCCACCGGGGGCTTGGGTTCGGCCACCACATCCAGGTCCGCGGCCGGGTTGACTTCCAGCCCCTCGGCGATCACCAGGGCATAGCGGAACAACTGGTTGAACCAAGTGCGGACCTTCTCGGCGGTGGTGAACGCCTTGCGTTTCTCGATCGCCGCCAGAACGCCCAGGAGCTGGGGGCGGCGAATGTCGTAGACCGACATCTTCCCCAGGGTGGGCAGCACGTCCTTGTTGAAGATGCGCAGGATCTGCGAGAGCGTGCTCTGGCGGCCCTCCTTGAGTTCCTTGCGGCGATGCTCGACCCAGGCATCGAAGACGTTCTTGAAGGTATATTCGCCTGCCAGCCTGGCCGCGTGCCGACGCTGATCGCGTTCGATTTGGGGATCGATCCCCCTGGCGAGCAGGGCTTGGGCCTTGTCTCTCTCGGCGCGGGCCTCGCGCAGGCTGAGGGCGGGATAGCCGCCGAGGGACAAGCGCTTCTGCTTGCCCAGCCAGTAGTAGCGGAAGATCCACGACTTGCCGCCTGCGGCAGAGACCATCAGGCCCAAGCAGTCGTTGTCGGAGATGGTGTAGCGCTTGCCGGTGGTCCTTGCCTGCCGGACGGTCAGATCAGAGAGTGCCATTTCGAGGCTCCTAAGTTATGACTTAGGCTCTATGCTCGTCATGGTTCCCGCTCAGCCCCAGCAACTATCCGGTAGCCGCCCCACCCGTATTCTTGTGCCTCAATTGGTCACTCAAAAACGGTAGCTGTGGGTGGATTTCCGTGGCGCTCGCTGGAATGAAAAAAGGGGCCGAAGCCCCTCTTTTCAACGACTTACAGACGTCAGTAGAAGTCTGTAGATCATAACTTGGAGCGGGAAACGAGACTCGAACTCGCGACCCCGACCTTGGCAAGGTCGTGCTCTACCAACTGAGCTATTCCCGCGTCTTGGTGGTGCGCATTCTATAGAATCCTCATCACCCGTCAACCCCTTGATTCAAAAATGTTTTATTTCTTTTCAACGGTGGTGCGCAGATGAGGCCAGGCGGCGCGTAAATATTGGAGCATGGACCACAAGGTGAGGCCAGCGGCGATGAGCAGTAAGGCGTAGCCCAACAGGACCCAAAAGGTGAAATCGGACGGATTGGCCAGCAGGATCACCAGGGCAAGCATCTGCGCAGCGGTTTTCCACTTGCCCATGTTGGAGACCGCAACGTGGGCGCGGGCGCCGATTTCGGCCATCCATTCACGCAGGGCCGACACCACGATCTCGCGGCCGATGATCACGGCGGCAGGCAACGTGAGCCACAGGTTGCCGTGCTCCTGTACTAGCAGCACCAGGGCCACAGCCACCATCAGCTTGTCGGCCACGGGATCGAGAAATGCGCCGAACGGCGTGCTCTGCTCCAGGCGACGCGCCAGGTAGCCATCGAGCCAGTCGGTCGCTGCCGCGAAGGCGAATACCGAACTTGAGGCCAGGTAGCTCCATTGGTAGGGCAAATAAAACAGCAAAATAAAAATCGGAATGAGCAGGACGCGTAGAACGGTAATCAGATTAGGGATATTCATCGGCACAACTGGCTACGAGGTGGAAAGGCATTCTATTCGCTGTGCAGATTCGCATAAATCAACTCAGCGAGCTTTTTACTGATACCGGGTGCTTTGGCTATCTCGTCAATGCTGGCACGGGACAGCTCCTGCAAGCCACCAAAATGTTTAAGCAAGTCGCGGCGGCGCGTCGGGCCCACCCCCGCAACCCCTTCCAGGGTTGAGGTTCGTCGAGTTTTGCCACGGCGGGCGCGATGGCCGGTAATGGCGAAACGGTGAGCTTCGTCGCGGATCTGCTGGATCAGATGCAGGGCCGGCGAGTCACCCTTCAAGGTGAACTCGTGGGCGGCATCATTCAAGTACAGCGTTTCAAAACCGGCCTTGCGCGTGGTGCCCTTGGCGACACCCAGCAGGATCAGGTCGGGCACCGCCAGTTCGTTGAGTACATCACGGGCCATGGAGAGTTGGCCCTTGCCACCATCCACCAACAGGATGTCAGGGAGTTTGCCCTCGCCATCCTTCAATTTACTGAAGCGCCGTGTGAGGGCCTGATGCATGGCCGCGTAATCGTCGCCGGCGGTGACCCCTTCAATGTTGTAGCGGCGGTAATCGGACTTGATCGGCCCTTCCGGCCCGAACACCACGCAGGAGGCCACCGTGGCTTCGCCGCTGGAGTGGCTGATGTCATAGCATTCAAGGCGCTGCGGTGGTTCGTCCAGGTTGAGCACCTCAGCCAAGGCATCGAAGCGTGCGGCAACATGCTGTCGATTGGCCAGGCGTGCACTCAGAGCCTGTTCAGCGTTGGTCACCGCCAGTTGCTGCCAACGCGCACGAGTGCCACGCACGCGATGGCTGATATCCAGCTCGCGGCCGCGCAGTTCGTGAATGGCTTCGATCAGTGCGGGGAAGTCTTCATGGACCACGTTGACAATCAGTTCCGAAGGCAAGTCGCGCTCCGGACTGCTGACATAGTACTGCCCCAGAAACGCCGCCATGACTTCGGCCACATCCTCGTCGATACCGGTCTGCGGAAAGAAATTCTTACTACCGAGAACCCGCCCGCCCCGCACGCTGATCAGGTGCACACAAGCACCGCCCGGGTTGACGAACGCGGCGATCACATCGACATCGCCACTGCCACCTTCCATGCTCTGCTGATCCTGCACCCGCCGTAGCAACGAGATCTGGTCGCGCAGTTCGGCAGCCCGTTCGAAATTCAGGGCATTGGCTGCCTGCTCCATGGCCGCTGACAACTCGTCGGTGAGCGCATTGCTGCGACCTTCGAGGAACATCACAGAATGCCGTACATCCTCGGCATACTCCGCCGGCTCCACCAGCCCCACACAGGGCGCCTTGCAGCGCTTGATTTGGTATTGCAAGCAAGGCCGCGTGCGGTTTTTGTAGAAGCTGTCTTCGCACTGGCGCACAAAAAAGGTTTTTTGCAGCAGACTCAGGCTTTCACGAATCGCCCCCGCGCTGGGATACGGCCCGAAGTACTTGCCCTTCTGCTTCTTGGCCCCACGATGAATACTCAGGCGTGGGAAGTTGCCGTCGGACAGGAATACGTACGGGTAAGACTTATCGTCCCGCAGCAGGATGTTATAGGGGGGCCGCCACTCCTTGATCAGGGTCTGCTCAAGCAACAGCGCTTCGGTTTCGTTGGCGGTGATGGTGGTTTCGACCTGAGCGATACGCGCCACCAGGGCCGCAGTTTTCGGCGCGAGTCCGGTCTTGCGAAAGTAGCTCGACAGGCGGTTCTTCAGGTTCTTGGCTTTGCCCACATAAAGCAGGCGCGCCTCGCTGTCGAACATGCGGTACACGCCGGGGCGGCCGCTGCACGTCGAGAGAAAGGCGCTGGGATCAAACGGCGTGGTCATGTCAGGCGCTGGCGTCCACCATGCCGTGGCGCACCGCGAGCAGGGTCAATTCAACATCACTGCTGATGGCGAGCTTCTCGAAAATACGATAACGGTAGGTGTTGACGGTCTTGGGCGACAAGCACAGCTTGTCGGAGATGGCCTGCACTTTCTGGCAACCGACGATCATCAAAGCGATCTGGATTTCCCGCTCAGACAAGGCATCGAACGGCGAGTCGCTGGTGGGCTGGAACGATTTGATAGCCAACTGCTGGGCAATCTGCGGGCTGATATAGCGCTGACCGGCAAACACCAAACGAATGGCTTGCACCATTTCCGCCAAGCCGGCGCCCTTGGTCAGGTAACCGGCCGCGCCGGCCTGCAGCAAGCGCGTAGGGAACGGGTCTTCCTCGCACACAGTCACTACCACGACCTTGATATCCGGATGGCTGCGCAGCAATTTGGTGGTGGCACCCAGACCGCCGATGCCTGGCATCTTGACGTCCATCAACACCACATCGGGTTTCAATTCCCGGGCCTTGATCAGGGACTCTTCCCCCGACTCGGCCTGACCGACTACTTGCAGGCCGTCGATGTCAGCCAGCATTCGTGTAATGCCTGTACGAACGAGATCATGGTCATCGACTACTAGCACCCTAATCAAGCAGACACCTCGCGATATGGTCTTATAGGTTGCTGAACACCTTAGCAAAAAACCAAGGCGCAGACCTAGCTGCACGCGTCATATATATGGACGTTGGATAAGCAAAGGCCATCCGCCGAGGGGCGGATAGCCGCAATTGCTGGACGAAAGGTCAGGAATCCGAGGGCTGGACCTTGGATTTTCCGTTCACTGAAGCGCTGTGTTCGGCCAAGGTGGAGGTGAGGCGACGAATTGCATCTTGGTCCTCCTTGAACATCGCGCGGTAGTCACCCAATACTTTCTCTTCGATCTGGCTCAAATTATCGAGTTGAAGGGGCGTGGCGGTGCCAGTCAATACATAGAGCACATCTACGCCTCTTGCTGCGACGCGTGACAAATAATCGGCTTTAGGCGCGCGCCCGCCGCTTTCGTATTTACCTTGTGCATTGGCTTCGACACCTCCAATTTCACCAAAAACTTTCTGCGACAGGCCAAGTCGCTCTCTTTCTTGCCTCAAACGCGAACCGATTCCACTCATTTGGATGTATGATCCTAGTTGGCACACCCCAAGAGGTGACACCATCATCTCTTCGTTAAACGAACTTGAACGGTTTTGAACTATGCCCGGAATCCGTACTGCTGCACAAGCCAAGGCCTGGCTGGAACATCAAGGAAAGTCAGTTCAAGCGTTCGCCCGTGAACATGGCGTAGATCCGGCAACCACCTATCAAGTGCTCGCTGGGCGCAAAAAGGGGCGACGTGGAGAAGCCCATAAGGTAGCGGTCCTTTTGGGCATGAAAGAAGGGATCATCCTTTCTGAGGCTGATGGCCAAAACAACGATCAGGAAGTCGACTCCTGAGGCCAGTATGCGCTTATTAGGTTTACACGCACTGTTTAGCTTGGGCGACAGTCGCGCTCCATGCGCCAGAAGCAATCCTCTTCGCCAACAATACTCAACCCCATGCGCTGATACAGCCTGCGCGCCGGGTTGGTTTTGAATACGGTCAATCGCAATAGCCCCAAGGATTGCGCCTTCACGGTCATTTGCTGCAACACCCAACTGCCGGCACCCAGCCCACGACAGCCTTCGAGCATATGCAGCTCACGGATGTAGAGAGCCTTGCTGTCGCGGCTCAAGCTGATAAAGCCCAAAACTGAAGCCTCGCGGCAGATCAGCCAGTTTTCGCGACCGCCCCACGCCACATCAAAGCCATCGTTGGACCACAGCAAACCATACTGCTGGTAGTAGCGGCTCATCGCCTCATAGGTCAGGGTTCGGGCGAAAGTTCGGTCATTGTCCGTGGCGGCGCGCAGGTTAAACATCATTCAGAGCGCCACTACGTGGCCCGCCCACACGTCGTTATTGCGGCGCGCCACCAAGAGCGCCTCGCCCACGCCAGGCACAGCGGCAAGCAATCGGCCATCGGGGGACCAGATTGCGCTACGGCCAGCACAATCCCAGCCCCCCGAAGGGCCACCATGATTGGCCATCAACACCAACAGACGATATTCGGCGGCGTAAGTTTGTAACTGTGCACAATCCTTTGCATAACCGCCTTCACTGATCAGCACGCTGGCGGCATAGACATTCGCGCCCGCTTCAGCGGCGGCATGCGGATGACTGGCATGAGTGAAGTCCGCACATACCGATAAAGCGATGCGGTCATCCCCGAACTCTAAGGCCACACCGCCCTGCCCCGGGGCAAACGCCACTTCTTCGCCTGGATGCAGGTGCTGCTTGGTGTAGACCGCCCGGGAACCATCCGCTCCCAGTACCAGTGCGCCAATCATGACACCGGCATCGGGCGCCATCCGGATCGGCATCCCCACCACGACGGTCAGCCGAAGCTCCCTGGCCATTACGCGCAAAGGCGTCAGTTGCGCAGCGTCTGGTGCGATGGCCAAGTCGGCCGCGAGCGAAGGTTCATAGCCGGTCAGCGACAGCTCAGGGAATACCAGCAGTTGTACGCCCTGTTCTGCCGCCACCTGCATAAACGCCAAGTGCTGCCTAATGTTGGCGGGTACATCGCCGGGGAGGGAAATCGATTGAGCCGCAGCAAGAGTCAAGGCCGTCATGGGGTGTCCGAATAATCAGTCGCAACGTGTTACCAGCATATCGGCACTCCCCCATAGCGGTAAGTCCCATCATGCAATAGAAATTACCGATTGAATCCCATCGCACGTCTCTAGTAAGCTCCCGCCATCGTTTGGAGACATAACATGTTGCAACTCGCCCACCCTCAGGTTTGCCTAGCCGCCAGCGCCATGCGTTCGGTGTCGGTCGCCTGCGTGAACGGTTCGAGCGCACCTGTCAGCTTTTATTTTGGGTATTGGTTTAGCCACTGGCGCGCCTGATACCTGAAATCGGCGGCCACTACTCAAGGGGTCGCCTGCCAGAGAAATCTAACCCCCGGTCGGCTCCCCGACCGGGGGTTTTGTTTTTTCTGGCCCTTATTCTTTTTGCTTGATCACGAATATTTAACAGGAAGCACGACATGAACTACGCCACTTATTACCGCTACGACACTTCCACCGCATGGCGATTTAGCCAGCTCCGCTCGGGACAGTCTGCCGCCTCCGATCGGTCACCTATGGGTGGCAAACCAACACACATCGCCGATATGGCCAATTGTCGAACACCCCTGTAGGGCCGAGCGCGGGAATCGCCCGCTGCTCGCCCAGGAAGCTTTGAATATGAACTCCTCCGTCGCCGCTCTGCCCGTCTCCACCCTGATCAGCGCCAATCAGGCCCTGACCCAGCGTCTGCCCAGCGCCCTTGAGCTCAAGCAGCAGTTGCCGCTCAGTCCGTTCCTTGTCGAACAGATCCACGCCCATCGCCAAGCCGTGCGTGCCATCCTCAATGGCGAGGATTCGCGTTTGCTGGTGATTGTCGGCCCGTGCTCGATCCACGACCCCGAATCGGCCATGGAATACGCGCGCAAGTTAAAGAAACTCGCCCTCGAAGTCAGCGACCAGATGCTGCTGGTGATCCGTGCCTACGTCGAAAAACCGCGCACCACCATCGGCTGGAAAGGCCTGGCCTATGATCCTCACCTGGACGGCAGCGATGACATGGCCGCCGGCCTGACCCTGTCACGCCAATTGATGCGCGAAATGCTGCGTCTGGGCCTGCCGGTCGCGACCGAGCTGCTGCAACCCATGGCCGCCGGGTACTTCGACGACCTGCTCAGTTGGGTGGCGATTGGCGCGCGCACCACCGAATCGCAGATCCACCGCGAAATGGCCAGCGGCCTGGACATGCCCGTAGGCTTCAAGAATGGCACCGACGGTGGCGTTGCCATCGCCTGTGACGCCATGCGCTCGGCGGCCCACCCACATCGCCACTTCGGCGTCGACAGCCAGGGGCATCCGGCGATCATCCAGACCTCAGGCAACCCTGATACGCACCTGGTGCTGCGCGGTGGCCACCGTGGCCCGAACTACGATGCGCAGAGCGTGGCGCAGGTCAAGGGCGACCTGGCCAAGTCCAAGGTGGCGGCTCGGGTCATGGTCGATTGCAGCCATGCCAACAGTGGCAAGGACCCATTGCGGCAACCGGCGGTATTCAACGACGTGCTGGAGCAACGCCTGCAGGGCGACACCTCGCTGATCGGCATGATGCTTGAAAGCCATTTGTTCGAGGGCTGCCAGCCCTTGGGCGCGTCGATGCAATACGGTGTGTCGGTGACCGATGGATGCCTGGGCTGGGATGGCACCGAGCAGATGCTACGCGGCGCGGCACAACGCTTGCGCGAGCGCTGCTGATTCAGCCGAACTTGCTCGCCGCGTAGTGCGGACATGTCCGCCGCTGAGCGGCCCAGGCATCGTTTCGCAGTGAGGCTAGGCGCCTGCCACCGGCTGGCGCGATAGCTCGCGCAGCCACGGCAACACCCGAAGGCCGGTAGCGGCCTCGGGTGGGTCGATGATATCCATGAAGTGCTCGAGATTGACGTTGTCAGGCACACCCGGCAAGCGCACCAGTACCGCCGGCGTAGCGCCGGTCGGCTTGCAGAGATCGAGGTGGTCGTAGACCAGCACATGGCGAGCCTGAGGTTGCGGCTCGCAAGTATCGACCAGCAGCCCCGCATTGATGATCAGCACATCAAACGGCTCGGCCGGGATGGCCGTGAGTATCTGAACCTCTTCAAAGGTTTGCACCGGGACAATCCGGTGGTACCCCAATTGATTGAGCATTTTTTCGATGTACAGCCGTTGCAGGTGCTGTTCATCGGCAATCAGGATAGTCAGTGCTTTGTTCGGCATGGCAACCCCCCTGGGCAGGCAGTGCTCGTGATTGAGCCCCGCCCATTGTCCAGACATATTCCGACGACAAAATCAGGCATGTTCCCCGTTCACGTAGGAGTTCTCCCAAATCGGCCGAATGACCTTCTATCCCCGTCATGTCTGATTGCAGCGAAGTGCCAAGCTGTGATGCAGGCTGTCGATGGCCGACCTTATGGCCTCGACCGCCGCGCCCAAGGCGTCGAGCTGACGACGCTCACAAACGTTTTCCAAGGTTTCGGCGCACGCGATCAGCACCTGGGCTTTGACCATACGCGCCCCTCCTTTAACGCGATGGGCCAAATCATGCAGCTTGGGGAAATTGCGCTGCTCGTACAGCGTCGACAACATGGCGCTATCTTCTTTAAGACTGGCAAGCAACGGCGCCAACAGCTCCTCCAGCGCGGCCTTGTCACCGCCCGTCAGCGCGGTCAATGCACTCAAGTTGAACGCCGGTTCAGCCTCGTCGCTGACGACACACGCTGTGCGTGGCGCCAGCGCCGAGCGCAAATCCTCCAGACCGGTTGGTTTGAACAGACACCCGTCCATGCCGGCCTGACGGCAACGCGCGGTTTCTTCGGGCTGGGCATTGGCGGTAAATCCCAACACCAGGCACGGCACCAGGCCACGTTGGCGCTCTTGGGCGCGGATGTCGCGGGTCAGCGCGTAACCATCCTTGAGGGGCATGTTGCAATCGGTGATCACCCCATCGAAATGCCCGCTCTGCCACAACGCCAGCCCTTGCTCGCCGTCGTCGGCCGTCACGATATGATGCCCAAGGAAACTCAGTTGCCGCGCCAACAGCACGCGATTGGCCGGGTAGTCGTCCACCACCAGGATGTTGAGCGCCCGGGCCGGCGGGATGTGCGGCACAGGCAAAGAGACCGGCGCCTCGGTCGTCAGTGCCAGCACCAACGCCACGTCAATCCGTGTACCTTTGCCCAGCACACTGGTGAGGTGCAGTTGGCCGCCCATCATCTCGCACAAGTTGCGACTGATCACCAGGCCCAGGCCCGAACCGCTGCGCGCGGACTGTTCGTGATTGCCGCCTTGTATAAATGGATTGAACAAACGCTGCTGGTCTTCGGCGCTGATGCCGATGCCCGTATCTTCAACCCATAACCTCAGGTTCAAGTGACCGTCCAGATGGGTCGCGCCCATTGCGCCGAGGCGCACCTGGCCGGTGGCGGTGAACTTGATCGCATTGCCCAATAGGTTGGACACCACCTGCTTGAAGCGCAACGGGTCAAGCATCACCGCACAGTCGATCAACGGATCGAGTTCCACCTGCAGCGCCAGTCCCTTGTCTCGCGCCAGGCCCTCGAACACCCGTGCGACTGACGTCAGCAGTTCGTGCGGGTTGGCCGGAGCCAGGGTCAGGGATAGATGGCCGGACTCGATGCGCGCGATATCGAGAATATCGCCGATCAGCTCCAGCATGCCGCGCGAGGCCACCGAGGCCACTTCCAGTGCATCGCGATCGGCTCGGCCCTGCTCGGCGTTCTTCAGCGCCAGTTCGATCATGCCGATCACGGCGTTCATGGGGGTGCGAATCTCATGGCTCATGGTGGCCAGGAACGTGGTCTTGGCGCGGTTGGCGGCGTCGGCGTCTTCCTTGGCTTCCTGCAATTGGCCCAGCAAGCGCTGGCGCTCACTGACATCGACCCAGCCGGCAATCATGCCCACGACCTTTTCGTCACCGTCACGGTACGGCAGCATCCATTGATAGATGGTCAGCACTTCGCCACTGGGAAGCTTGAGCACGCGGTCATGAATCTGTGGCTCGCCACGCTCCATCAACTGCAGGTAATCGGCATGGAACGACTGGGCCTGAGGCGGGTTGCCGGTGTCGGTTTCCACCACGGTCTTGCCGATCACGTCTTCGAGCTTGAAGCCGAACACGTCCAGGTAAGCATTGTTACAGGCCATCAGCCGACCCTGGCGGTCACGCACGTAAATCGGATGGGGGGTGCCGTCGATGAGCACGCTCATAAACCGCATCTGATCGCTCAACGCCCGCTCGGCCTGGGCACGCTTGCGAATCAGGTTGCGTAGATAGAGGATCCAGCCCAACGTCACCAATAGCAGCAACGCGGCGAGGCCAAAGCCTTGAATAATCACATTGCGATGACGCATCCAATAGCTGTCTTCCACGATGATCTCGTTGCGCCAGTGATTGGTCAGCTCGTCCATTTCTTCTGGCGTGATGCTCAACAAGGCTTTATCGAGAATCGAGTACAGCTCCAGTTGGCCACGATTGACCCCGAAGGTGATGCGCGCCGGCTCGGTGCCGATGGTACTGGTGATGCGCAGTCCATCACGGTAATGGCGCGCGATCATATAACGCGCGCTGATCAGCGAAACCGCGGCAGCCTCCACACTGCCATTGGCCACCAATTCCATGGCCTGCTCAGGGTTTTCCACATCGACGAAAACAACCCGCGGGTAGTGCACGGCGATGTAGGACGCCAGACCGCCACCGCCGATCAACGCTAGACGCTTGTCGACCATGTCTTCCAGGGTGATCAGGTTCTCATTGCCGGAGGCCACCACTAATACATAGGGGTTAGACAGGTAGGGCCGGGTAAAACGGATTTTCTCCGAGCGTTCCACGCTTGGCGTGACGACCGCCAGCATGTCCGCTCGCCCAGTACTGACCTCATCAATTTGCCGAGGCAGCGAGCTGCCACGCTCCACATCGAATTTCAAACCGGTACGCAGGCTGATGCGCGATAAAACCTCGGCGCTCAACCCTTCGAATTGCGCTTGCTCGTTGAAATACGACAGCGGCAGGAACTTATCGAGCACCGCCACTTTCACTCGGGGATTTTTCTCCAGCCAACGCTGCTCACTCGCACTCAAACGCAGCCGGTCGGCGTCCAGGAAGCCGCTGCCGCCGGCACTCCAGCGGCGCAGGATTTCCATCTGCTGGTTGGCCGGCACCGCTGCCAGCGCAGCGTTGATGATGGTCAGTAGGCGGGTGTTGTCCTTGACGAAGGCAAAGCCGAACGGGTTGACCTCCAACGCAGAGAAATCCGCCAAGCGCACATTATTGAGATGGTTCTTGTTGATCAGGTAACGCGCACTGATCGCATCGCCCAAGTACACATCCGCCTGGCCGAACGCTACGGCGCCGATGGCTTCGAACGTCGAGCCAAACAACAGCAACTGCGCATGGGGATAAAAGGCCTGGACGACGTCGGGCTGCATATAGTGGTAAAGCATCGCCACGCGCTTGCCCGCCAGGTCCGCGCTGAGGGCGTGACTGTCGCCGCTGCGTGTGACCAATGCCGGTTGGTCATTGGCATAAGAGCGGGACAGCACTAGTTGCGGGTCGGCCGCTTCATAGCCATTGGCCGAACCCACAAAATCTACGACGCCGGTCTTGAGGGCTTCGATCACCTCATCGCGGGTGTCGAAGCGCTGCACATCAACCGCCACATTCAATATGTCCGCAATCAACGCCGCATAATCGGCGGTGATGCCTTCGAGCTCGTTCTTGTTGTTGGTCAAGTCAAACGGGGCGTAATCCGGCCCGGACACGCCCATCACCAGCACGCGGCGCTCCCGCAGCCAGCGCCAGTCGGCTTCGTCCAGCGTCACGGAAGCGTCTTTCAGGGTGGAGTGACCCAGCAACTGCAGTTGATGCGGTTCGTCCAGGGCCATCGCCGCCTGCGGCAACAGCCCTATCAGAAGGATGGCCGTGAGTTTCGCCAGCCGAGAGGTGATCATTTCAAATCAGATGATTGCGTTGGGCGAACTTGGACAAGTGCACCACCGAGGACATGCGTAGTTTTTCCTTGAGCCGGGTTTTGTAGGTGCTGATGGTCTTGTGACTCAACAGCATATCCGCAGCGATCTGCTTGTTGCCCAGGCCCAGGGCCAGTTTCTGCAACACAGTCAGTTCGCGGTCCGACAACGAATCCACCAATTCCTTCTCCGAGGACTGCAGATCGTCACGGCGTACCGAACTGGTGGCCAGGCTGGGAAAACAACTGTAGCCCGAGCGGATCGCTCTGATAGCCTTTTGCAGTTCATCGAGTTCACCGGTTTTAGCGACAAACCCCATCGCACCGGCGCGCATGCAGCGAGTGGAAAAGAACTCCGCCAGATACGACGTGAGCACCAGGATCTTGCAGGGAAGTTCCAGGGCCTTGATACGACTGATAACCTCCAACCCCCCGAGCTTGGGCATCGCCAAGTCGAGAATGACCAGGTCCGGGCGTTCCTCTCGGGCAATCTGCATCGCATCGGCACCATTGCCTGCTTCAAAAATCTTATCGAAGCCTTCTTGCTTCAACAGGTATTTGACGGTGGCACGTATAAAAGGATGATCATCCACAATTAAAGCTTTGTTGCTCATAAGACTCCCCTGGGAGGATCAATACGCTTACATATCAAGCGAGCCTCATCTACCTGTGAAAAGTAACAGTTCCGACAAACGGTTCTGATTACTCAGCGCAACGCCTACAGGCAGTACAGGCCCCCTCTTTTTCGAACACACAGTAAAAACGTAGCGTTGCGCCTTGATGCAAAGCGGGCGCAAGCGCGCAACCATAGCAACGGTGCGCGTGTTCAAATGAAGGGCTAGTCCCGAATACTTGTAGGAGTTTTCCTCGCTAGAGCATAGCCAAGCTCGGCAGCGTAGGCGTCCGCCCTCAGGGGCTTACTCGGTGGTACTGGGGCTCCAGAACGCCTGCACCACCAGGGTCGACATGGAGATGCGCGCCACCAGCGCATCCAACTCGTCACCGTCCACCGAGGTCACGGCCAGTGTGGCCTCGATCTCCACTTCCTCTGGACCGAACGGGCGCACGTCCACGTCGCTGGCCGGGTAGTTGCAGCGCGCCAATTCCGCTTCGAGCAATGCCAACACGGCCTTTTGCTGGGTACGCCGCGCGATGACATACAAGATATTGGTGACCTCCGCCGACACCACATCCAGCGGCTGACGATTGATGTTATTCACGATCGGCCGCAGCAAGGTGTTGGCCGCCAGCACAAACAAGGTGCCCAGCAGCGCTTCGAGAATCAGGTCCGCGCCGGCGCAGGCACCCACCGCCGCCGACGCCCACAGCGTGGCGGCGGTGTTAAGCCCGCGCACATTGCCTTCCTCACGCATGATCACGCCCGCGCCCAGAAAGCCGATGCCCGACACTACATAAGCCACCACGCGCACCGCGCCGTCCGCACCACCGAGGCGGTTGGCCATGTCGACAAAAATGGCCGCGCCCACCGCCACCAGCACGTTGGTGCGCAGCCCCGCCGTGCGCTGGCGGTACTGACGTTCGAAGCCGATCAGCCCACCGAGAATAAACGCTGCGGTGAGGCTGACCAGGGTATCGATCAGGGAATCGAGGTTGATGTTGTTGATTGCCTGCATGGTAAATCGCCCCGTTTCACTGCCAGCCAAACTTACGGATGTAGTAGCCCTTCACCGCCTGGGTCAGCCCCATGTACGCCAGCAGAATCACCGGCAAAAACACAAAGTACAGCGATGGCAGCGCCTGCAATTTGAAGTAGTGCGCCAGCGGGCCCATTGGCAAAAAGATGCCCACCGCCATGATCACGCCGGTCATCACCATCAACGGCAGCGCCGCGCGGCTTTGCAGGAACGGGATTTTCGGGGTGCGGATCATGTGCACGATCAGCGTCTGGGTCAGTAGGCCCACCACGAACCAGCCGGACTGGAACAGCGTCTGGTGATCCGGTGTATTGGCATCGAACACGTACCACATGAGGGCGAAGGTGGTGATGTCGAAGATCGAACTGATCGGCCCGAAGAACAACATAAAGCGCCCCACGTCCCCCGGCTGCCAGCGCTGCGGTTTGGCCAGCATGTCCGCATCGACGTTGTCGAACGGAATTGCGATCTGCGAGATGTCATACAGCAGGTTCTGCACCAGCAGGTGCATCGGCAGCATCGGCAGGAACGGAATGAACGCGCTGGCGACCAGCACGGAGAACACGTTGCCGAAGTTGGAGCTGGCGGTCATCTTGATGTACTTGAGCATGTTGGCGAAGGTGCGCCGACCTTCCAGCACGCCCTCCTCCAGGATCATCAGGCTCTTTTCCAGCAGGATGATGTCCGCGGCTTCCTTGGCGATGTCCACCGCGCTGTCCACCGAAATACCGATATCCGCCGTACGCAGCGCCGGTGCATCGTTGATGCCATCGCCCATAAAGCCCACCACATGCCCGTTGGCCTTGAGCAGGCGCACAATGCGCTCCTTGTGAGCTGGCGTGAGCTTGGCGAACACGTTGGTGGTTTCCACCGCCACGGCTAGTTCGGCGTCGGTCATCGCTTCGATGTCGTTCCCCATCAGCAGGCCCTGTTGCTCCAGGCCGACTTCGCGGCAGATCTTTGCGGTGACCAGTTCGTTATCGCCAGTCAGCACCTTGACTGCCACGCCGTGGGCCTTGAGCGCTTTGAGTGCCGGTGCAGTGCTTTCCTTGGGCGGGTCGAGAAACGCTACATAACCGATCAGCGTGAGGTCGTTTTCATCGGCCAGGCTGTAGGTGTCACGCCCCGCTGTCATTGGCCTCGCGGCCACCGCTACCACGCGCAGCCCTTCTTCATTGAAAGCAGCAGTCACCTGCCGGATGCGCGCCAGCAGTTCTTCGGTCAGCGCTTCATTGGTGTCGCCGTGGCGCACGCTGTTGCACACCGACAGAATCTCTTCCACGGCGCCCTTGCAGATCAGCAGGTGCGGCAGGCCTTGTTCAGCCACCACCACCGACATGCGCCGGCGGTTGAAGTCGAACGGAATCTCATCGACTTTCTGAAACGCCGTACCCACCTTCAGTTCACGGTGCACTTCCACATGTTCAAGCACCGCCACGTCCAACAAGTTTTTCAGGCCGGTCTGGTAGTAACTGTTGAGGTAGGCCATTTCCAAGACGTCGTCGGACTCTTCGCCCCACACGTCGACATGGCGTGCCAGAAAAATCTTGTCCTGGGTCAGGGTGCCGGTCTTGTCGGTGCACAGCACGTCCATCGCGCCAAAGTTCTGGATCGCGTCCAGGCGCTTGACGATGACTTTTTTGCGCGACAGAAATACCGCACCCTTGGCCAGGGTCGAGGTGACGATCATCGGTAGCATTTCCGGGGTCAGGCCCACGGCAATCGACAGTGCGAACAGCAGCGCTTCGGTCCAGTCGCCTTTGGTGAAGCCGTTAATGAACAGCACCAGCGGCGCCATCACGAACATAAAGCGGATCAGCAACCAACTGACCTTGTTCACCCCATGCTGAAACGAGGTGGTGGCACGGTCAGTAGCGGTGACCCGCTGGGCCAGCGCGCCGAAATAGGTGCTGTTGCCGGTGGTGAGGATCACCGCCGTGGCCGCACCGGAAACCACGTTGGTGCCCATGAACAGTATGTTTTCCAGGTCCAACGGGTTACGAGTCTGGGCGTCCTGCTGCAGGGCGAATTTCTCCACCGGCATCGATTCGCCGGTCATCGCCGCCTGGCTGACAAACAGGTCTTTGGCGCTGAGCACGCGGCAATCGGCGGGAATCATGTCACCGGCCGACAGCACGATCAGATCGCCCGGCACCAGTTGCTTGATCGGCAGTTCGATGCGCTTGCCGTCATCCCGGCGCAGCACCGTGGCAGTGTTGCTGACCATGGCCTTCAACGCATCGGCGGCCTTGTTGGACTTGGCCTCCTGCCAAAAGCGCAGCAAGGTCGAGAGCACCACCATGGAGAAGATCACCGTGGCGGCCTTCATGTCCTCGGTCAGCCAGGAGATCACCGCCAACAGGGTCAGCAGCAGGTTGAACGGATTTTTATAGCAGTGCCACAGGTGCACCCACCACGGCAGCGGCTGCTCGTGCTCGACCTCGTTGAGGCCGTACTGCACGCGTAGGGCGTCGGCCTCGGCGGCGGTCAGGCCGTCGGTGTGGCTGCCCAGCGTACCGAGCAATTGCACAGCGCTGCTGTTAGCCGCGCCGACCAGGGTTTGTGCCAGGGTCGGCGGCACTTCGCGGCTGACGCTGGCGTCGTTGACGGTCTCAAGCATGGCCAGGCGACGGAAGTGCCGGGCAATGTGCCGGGTCCGCAGGAAGCCGGCGAAGAACTCTTTAAGCAGAGCAAGGTTCATGAGTATTACTCCTGCGCGAGGAAACCGTCGTGCAGGTACGGCCCGTGCGCACCGCGCCCTCGAACAGGCACAGTCACACCGGGCTCGCCCGCCGGATAAAAGGCAGGCGCGTCCGTAGCAGCCCGAGAGAACCCGGGAGCTGGTCAGCGTCGATGAGAGAGGATCGAGGCACAGCCAGGACAGGCTGCGGCCGGGATGCCGCTTCTCGCGTTAGTGGCGAGACAACGGCATCGAAAGCATGCGCGTTATCTTGCCAAGTATGTGCCGGTTATCAGAACCGGCCGACTACTGTCACTCGAACAAGTACCCACTGAGGGTCTCCGCAATTGATGAAAACGCGCGAAGCTTACGCCCCGATTTCCGGAGAGTAAACCGTAGGAAAGTTTCTGCATGATGAATAAGAAAGTTCTTCAGGATGGGTTCAGGAAGGGCGTCTTGGGCGACGGAGAGTCTGGGTCAAGAGGCATCCGCTCGGTCTCGCGGCACCTGGCTCAAATACTCATCCATCCCTGCGCCACACAACGCCATGACCCGAATCGACACGCTATTTTCCTGGCGTCCCATGACGATCCCTGCGCGCGTGCGCACCGGCACATAGCCGAGCCGGGACCAGAAACGCTCGGCCTTGCGATTGCCGATCACCACACTCAGCCGCAACCATCGGGCACCGTTTTTTACCGCCCACGCTTGCAAGCCTGAATGCAGGCGCTGAGCAAACCCGGTGCCGTGCAAGCGTGTGTGCACCAGAAGCAAACCGATATGCCACACGCCGGCAGCAAGCACATCGGCAGCCATGTTCACGACCGCGACCAGCTGCCCCTCCGCATCGCGGTAACCCAGCCAATACATCCGTCGACACTGCCAGCCTGGCGGCAACGGGCTCTGTAGCTCTTCGCGCGCCTCGGTCGGGCGGGCCGGCTCGCCATTTACCGCGATGAAATAATCCGGTGCTTGCTCAAAAAAACACTGCAACTGCGCCTCGTCGGCAGCGTGCAATTCACTCACGCGAATGCCTTCAACCCCGCATTCAGGCAAAACCTCCATGTCGCGCTCCCTCCTCCTGATCATTTGCCCAGGGATTAATCATCCCGCGTCAGCACTTCCAGCAACTCGATCTCAAAATGCAAATCGCTGTTGGGCTTGATATGCGCGCCCATCGAACGCTCGCCATACGCCAGATGCGCCGGCACGAACAAGCGACGCACCCCGCCCACCTGCATGCCCATCAGGCCCTGGTCCCAGCCCTTGATCACGCGCCCTGTGCCGATCACGCACTGGAAGGGCTTGCCGCGCTCCCAAGAGGAATCGAACACGGTGCCGTCCGCCAGCGTACCGGTGTATTGAGTGGTGATCAGCGCGCCTTTGACCACGGCTTTGCCGGTGCCTGGGCGGATGTCGGTGATCTGGAGTTCGTTGGGGTTCATAGGGACTCTTTGAAAGTTGAAAACTCAGCGTTTTCCCAGAATCGGGCGGGCTTGGCAAGCTTGGAGACAACCGTCAGACGCCCTCCACCTACACGCGACGGCGACTTACCTTTACCTCAAATCACACGCTGCTGATTTTCACATTCGGTGTTGATGTTCAACCTAAAGAGTGACCAATACCTCTGAACAGGAAGATTAAAAATGACCATCGGCTCCAGTTTCAATTACCCCGCAGATATCGCCCGGGAGCATCGTCAAAAAAAGCGAAACGCTAACAAAAATTGGAGAGCCTCATTCCCCAATCCACCCGACTTGTGTTTCGACTATCGAATGTTGGTGGAGCAAGACAATGGCATCGCCCAAGCGACCGACGTAGGCCACAAAATCTGCGTAATAGGTGCAGGTATTACAGGCTTAACGACTGTTCGCGAATTGCATAGATGCGGTTTCGAAAATATTACATTGATTGAAAAGTCGAGCCGCGTAGGCGGCCGACACTTTACGGCCCTCGGCAGCAACAACACGGCCACTGTTGGTCGCCCTCCTTTTGAGTTAGGTGCAATGAGAATGCCTTTTTTCAACAAAACAAATGAGCCTCCCAAAGATGGCCGGTCCCTCATGGCTTATTACGCCAGCGAGTTTGAACTGGTCCACTCCGATTTCCCAAACCCCGGAAGCCCTACAGTCCATTCAACCGGGATCTATCTGCGTGAGGGATGCTTGGATGGGGATAGTGAACCGAACATGCTTATTTGGAAAAATACAGATGGAAAAACGGCTCCGCCTGGAGAACTCTTACGCCTCGTATTTACCAAGTGGAAAACCTTTGCCGAGCGGATGACACTGCATATCTGCGAGCATTACGGCTCCGAGTACTGGGAGACAATGTGGGCTGCGATCGTGAAAAAATACGAAGCAACTTCGTTTCGTGATCTCGTGAAGATGCCTGCCATAGATCAATGGTCGCAGATTGATCCTGGGAATTTCGGCGGGATGGGTATGACCGCGCAGGAATCTGCTATTTTTTATTCTATCGGTATTGGTGACGGCAGTTGGGGGGCATTCTACGATGTATGCTCACTTTACCCGATACGCACAGCGATGTTTGGCTTCAGCAGTCATCTACAGCTAATCCACGGACGCGTGGATAGCGATGGTAAACCGATACCATCTCCCTATCTTGAAGCAAGGACAATCAGTGATTCAAGAGGGCTAAAATTTAGTAAACCAAACTATATTGGCCTCGCCTCGCTGGCAGAGTCCCTACTCTTTATAAAATCGCGCGAAACCGCAGACTCACCTTACGAACATCTAATTAAAAACCCTGCTGGATTATTGACAAACTGCGCTGTCACAAAACTTAAAAAACTTAGCAACGCAAAAATCAGGGTTTATTACGATTGGAACGTCACATCCCCTCTCATGACCAAGCAAGAGTTTATTGATGCTGACTCAGTCGTCATGACGCTTCCGTCATGGCTGATAGAAACGCAAATTCAGCTCGAGGGATTTGATCAAAAAATGCTGCCTTTCGAAACGATAACCGCCTACAAGACAGCTCATTGGGAAAGCAGCTGCAAAGTATATGCACCATTGAAAAAAACATTCCTAAGCTTCAACAAAAAAATACCCCAAGCCATTGTCACCGACAGTTTCATTCATGACGCTTACACTTACCGCTACAACAACAATGACACTTATGACTGCATCCTCTTGAGCTATACATGGGAGGATGACGCAATGAAGCTTTCATCGTTCACCGACAAAGAACTTGTCGACAAATGCATAGCAGAACTAGATAGGATCCTTCTAAACTCAAATAATATTAAACAGCGTATATCCC
>NZ_JAEILC010000069.1:0-18335 GCF_016307435.1 Pseudomonas sp. S4_EA_1b
GAATACCAGCAGTTCCACCGGTGCGCGCATCCAGCGCGGTGGCTCGTGGGGGGTGTGGGGCAGGTTGGTGGGGGGCGGGCCGAAGAACACATCCACGGTAAAACGCAGTGCATAGGCGACGCTGAAGGTGCCGGCAATGGTGGCGATCACCGGCAGTGCGATTTCCACCCATTTTGTCGCCGAGATAAACACGGTTTCGGCGAAGAACATCTCTTTGGACAGGAAGCCATTGAGCAGCGGCACGCCGGCCATGGACGCGCTGGCCACCATCGCCAGGGTCGCGGTGAACGGGATCAGGCGCACCAGTCCGCTGAGTTTGCGGATATCCCGCGTGCCGCTTTCGTGGTCGATGATGCCCGCAGCCATAAACAGCGAGGCTTTAAAAGTGGCGTGGTTGAGGATGTGAAACACGGCGGCCACGGCGGCCAGCGGGCTGTTGAGGCCCAGCAGCAGGGTGATCAGCCCGAGGTGGCTGATGGTGGAATAGGCCAACAGGCCCTTGAGGTCGTTTTGGAACATGGCGCAGTAAGCGCCGAGGAGGAGGGTGAGGGCGCCGGCACCGCCGACGATCCAGAACCATTCTTCGCTGCCGGACAGCGACGGCCACAGGCGGGCCAGCAGGAACACGCCGGCCTTCACCATCGTCGCCGAGTGCAGGTAGGCCGAAACCGGCGTGGGCGCGGCCATGGCGTGGGGCAGCCAGAAATGGAACGGAAACTGCGCACTCTTGCTCAAGGCACCGATCAGCACCAGCGCGAGCATCACCGGGTACAGCGCGTGCGCACGAATCTGATCGCCCGCCGCCAGTACCAGGTCCAGGTCGTAGCTGCCGACGATATGCCCCAGCAGCATCACGCCCGCCAGCAGGCACAGACCGCCCGCGCCGGTGACCATCAGCGCCATATAGGCACCGCGTCGCGCATCGGCGCGGTGGTGCCAATAGCCGATCAGCAGGAATGAGAACAGGCTGGTCAGTTCCCAGAAAAACACGATCTGGATCAGATTACCGGAGATCACCAGGCCCAGCATGGCGCCCATAAAGGCCAGGAAAAACGCGAAGAAGCGCGGTACCGGGTCGTCCGGCGACATGTAATAACGCGCATATAGCGACACCAGTGTGCCGATGCCCAGCACCAGCATCGAGAACAGCCAGGCGAAGCCATCCATGCGCAGCACGAAATTCAGCCCGAGGCTGGGCAGCCACATGAATTCTTCGCGAATCACGCCGCCGTAGGCGACCTGGGGGTACAGCAAGGCGACTTGAATGGTGCCGACCAGCGCCACCAGGCCGGCCAGCAGGGATTCGGTATTACGTGCGTTATGCGGCAGCAATGCCGCCAGACAGCTGCCGATAAAAGGCAGAAGCAGTAGAACTATCAGGGACATAGGCTTCTAATCTGCGGGAGTTTGGGATGCATCATACGTGCCGCTTTCTGGATCACCAAACGGCAAGATGTGGCAGGATCCTACAGAATAGAGCGAAGAGGGCTACCGATCGTTCCCCGGCCATCAATGGCCTTGCTGGCGTTCTTCCTGCAATCCATCGTCAACCGCCAATGCTTTCTGCCCCTTGGTCTTGATCTCGCTCACAATCACCGCCACCACAATCAGCGCCGCGCCCAGCATGGCAATCGGCGGGAAGCGCTCACCGGCAATCCGCCCGACCACGCCAGCCCACACCGGCTCGCCGGCATAGATCAACGTGGCCCGTGTTGGCGAGACGCTTTGTTGCGCCCAGTTCATCGCCACTTGGATCACCGCGCTGGTCAGGCCCAGGCCTACCGCACTGAACAGCAGCAACCACGAGAACCCCGGCAGCACCTCGCCCATCGGCACCACCATCAAAAATGACAGCAGCGATGCGGTGGCCAGTTGCACCACGGTCACGCGGCGCACGTCCACCTGGCCGGCGAACGCGCTGATCAGGATGATTTCGGCGGCAATCGCGATGGCGCCGATCAAGGTCGCGATTTCCCCGGCGCTGAAATTCAGCGATGCACCCGCCGGGCCGGTCAGCAACATCAGCCCGGCAAACGCCAGCATGATACCCAGGCTCGGCATCAGGCCTGGACGACGGCCCAGTACCAGCCATTGCAGCAACGGCACGAAGGGCACATACAAAGCGGTGATAAACGCCGATTGGCTGCTGAGGATGGTTTGCAGGCCGATGGTCTGCAAGCCGTAGCCGAACATGATCGCTACACCGATAAATACCCCGGCCTTCAGCTCGAACAGCGTCAGGTCGCGCAGGGTGCGCAAGGAAAAGAAACCGACCGCAATGGCCGCCGCGGCAAAACGCAGGCCCACGAAGAACATCGGCCCGCTGACAGCCATGGCATGCTGCACCAGTAAAAAGGTGCCGCCCCAAATCATGGTGATAAACACCAGGATGCACTCGGCTTTGCTGAATCGATGGAAACGCGATGGAGAGTTCGGGGTGGTCATGTGGGCTCGGTCTTGCAAGGAAAAGGCACGGACCGCACAATGCGCCGCACGCTGGGCAGTATACTGCGCACACCCACCCATTGAGCAATATAGTGCACAAAGAAAATCCGCAGCGGGCTTCGGTCCTGCAACACGTCAGCCAGAACGTTCGTCGCCTGCGTCACGCCGCCGAACTCAGCCAGACTGCGCTTTCGGAAAAGTCCGGGGTCAGCCGGCGCATGCTGGTGGCCATCGAGGCCGGCGAGAAGAACGTCAGCCTGTCGACGCTCGACCGCGTCGCCGAAGCTTTGGGCGTTGCCTTCAGCGACCTGATCCAGGCCCCGGACGTGCGCGACCATAGCCGTATCAACGAGCTGGCCTGGGCCGGCGAAATCGTCGGCAGCAAGGCCGTGTTATTGGCCAAGGCCACCGCGCGGCGCGAGGTCGAGTTGTGGGAGTGGCGCTTGGAACCAGGCGATATTTACTCCCCCGACCCCGATTTGGAAGGCTGGAGCGAGCAACTGTTCGTGTTCGAAGGCTGCTTGACCCTGGTGGTGCGTGACCAGGAAAACACCATCGCTGCCGGTGAGTTCTTTATGTTTGCCAGCCATCAACCCCACGCCTATCGCAATGACGGTGAGGTGGCCGTGCGTTTTGTGCGCAACGTGGTGATCTAACTGTTTGCCAGGCAACAGTGGAACCACACTTTGCTGGTTAAACACATCAGCTGGCACCGCATTTAAGCAGCAAGTCGCTGATTTTATTGGCGATTAAAATCAGGCACGACTCCTGCAATCCCCAGGTCATCCCCATCGGAACCTGGAGTCGGCCCATGTCAGCCCACCCTCTACACCCTGCCCATATCATCCGCTCGGATGCTGAAGCCATTGAGGTGGCTACGCGCCTGGCCGAACGCTTTGCCGTTGGCGCCAGTGAGCGCGATCGTGAACGCCGCCTGCCGGTGGCCGAACTCGACGAGTTTTCCGCCAGCGGCCTGTGGGGCATCACCGTGCCCAAAGCCTACGGTGGCGCCGAAGTGTCCTATGTGACGGTGGCCGAGGTGATCAAGTTGATCTCCGCCGCCGACCCCTCCCTCGGGCAGATCCCGCAAAACCACCTTGGCGTGGTGGACCTGCTGCTGCACACCGCCAGCGAGGAACAAAAGCGCTATTACTTCGGCAAAATTCTCGCCGGTTATCGTTTCGGCAATGCGTTCTCCGAGGCCAAGAGCAAAAACGCCGGGACCTTCGACACGCAAATCCGCATCGATGGCGACAGTGCGCAGATCAACGGTGAAAAGTTCTATTGCACCGGCGCACTGTTCGCCCACCTGGTGCCCACCGTCGGCAACAACGAGCACGGCCAGGCTCTGATTGCCTTCGTCGAGCGCGACGCGCCAGGGCTGAGTGTGATCGACAGCTGGGACGGCTTCGGCCAGCGCACCACGGCCAGTGGCGGGGTGACCCTCGATGGAGTAACGGTGCCCCTGAGCGCGGTGATACCGGCACACTTGGCCTTCGACCGACCCACCGCCAATGGCCCGATCTCGCAGATCATCCAGGCTGCCGTCGACACCGGCATCGCCGTAGGCGCTTTGGAGCAGGCCAAGCTCCACGCACGTCAGGCGCGGCCTTGGATCGACAGCCAGCAGGAGCACGGCTGGCAAGACCCTTTCACGATTGCCGCCATCGGTGACCTGGCGTGGCGCGTGCACGGCACCGAAGCCATTCTCGCCAAGGCCGGCCTGGCCGTGGACCGGGCCCTGGCCGAGCCGAATGAAGACAGCGTCGCTCAAGCTTCGCTGGTGGTGGCCCAGGCCAAAGTGCTGTCGGCGGAAACCGCATTGCTCGCCAGCAGCAAATTGTTCGAACTGGCCGGTACGCGCTCGGTGACGGGCAAGTACAACCTCGACCGGTTCTGGCGCAATGCCCGCACCCACACCCTGCACGACCCGGCCCGCTGGAAATACCACTTGATCGGCAATTTCGTGCTCAACGGCGTGAAGCCTGCACGCCACGCCTGGAACTGAGAGACCTGACCCATGACCACACTGACCCTTGCGCGCCAACTGCTGGACAGCACCCGTCGACATGTCGAACGCAGCGATGACCCCTACGTGATCAGCCGCTTTGGCGATCTGCAGATCCGCGTCGACGTGGCCGCCGCCTTGCTCGAACGGGCCGAGACCCACCCCAGCCCGGTCGCCCGCGCTGAAGCGCAGATTGCTGCGGCCGAAGCGCTGATTGCCGCCAGCAACACCGAATTCGAATTGACCGGCCAACGCAGCGCGCTGCCTTCAAGCCTGGATAACCCGCTGCGTCACACCTACCACGCAGTCGGTAACTACCACCTCAACGGAGTGCACTGATGGCCCGTGAAATTCGCCTGAATGCCTTCGACATGAATTGCGTCGGCCACCAATCCCCCGGCCTATGGGCGCACCCGCGCGACCGTTCGTGGCAGTACAAGGATTTGGCGTACTGGACCGACCTGGCAAAAATCCTGGAGCGGGGCAAGTTCGACGGGCTGTTTATCGCCGATGTGCTGGGTATCTACGACGTGTACAACGGCAATGGCGACGCAGCGATTCGCCAGGCCACCCAAGTGCCGGTCAATGATCCGCTGTCGCTGATCGCCCCTATGGCGATGGTCACCGAACACCTGGGGTTTGGCCTGACGGCCTCGCTGTCGTTCGAACACCCGTACCCGTTCGCGCGCCGGCTTTCGACCCTCGATCACCTGACCCAGGGCCGCATCGGCTGGAACATCGTCACCTCGTACCTGGAAAGCGGGGCCAAGAACCTGGGGCAGAAAGCCCAGACCGAACACGACGCGCGCTATGACTATGCCGAAGAGTACCTGGAGGTTTGCTACAAACTTTGGGAGGGCAGTTGGGAGGAGGGCGCGGTATTGCGTGATCGCGAGCGCCGGATATTCAGCGACCCGAGCAAAATCCATGAGATCCGCCACGTCGGCAAGCACTTCCAGGTGCCCGGCATCCACCTGTGCGAGCCGTCGCCGCAGCGCACGCCGGTGCTGTACCAGGCCGGTGCGTCTAGCCGTGGCAAGCAGTTCGCTGCCGAGCAGGCCGAGTGCGTGTTCGTCGCGGCGCCGTCCAAGGTGCTGCTGAAAAAGACCGTCGCCGATATTCGCCGCCGCGCGGCCGAGGCAGGGCGGGACCCGAAGAAAATCCTGATTTTCAACTTGCAGACGGTGATCGTCGGCGAAACCGACGCCCAGGCCAAAGCCAAGTTCGACGAGTACAAAACCTACGTCAGCTACGAAGGCGCCATGGCGTTGATCTCCGGCTGGACCGGCATCGACTTCAGCCAGTTCAAGCCCGACGAACCGCTCAAACATGTGCACACCAACGCCATTCAATCGGCGGTGGAAGCCTTCTCCACGGCCGACCCGAACAAGGTCTGGACCCCCAACGAACTGGCCGACTGGGTCGGTATCGGCGGCTTTGGCCCGCTGTTCGTCGGCGGCCCAGAGACCGTGGCTGACCTGTTGCAGGAATGGGTCGAAGAGACCGACGTGGACGGCTTCAACCTGGCCTATGCGTTGACCCACGAAACCTTTATCGACGCCGTCGACTGGCTGGTGCCGGAGTTGCAGAAGCGTGGCGCGTACAAGACCGAATACGCCCAAGGCACGCTACGCGAGAAGTTGTTTGGTGATGGTGCAAGGTTGGGCTCGAACCACCCCGGCGCGGGCTACCGCAATTTATCTGGGGTACAAAAAACTACTGTGGGAGGGGGCTTGCCCCCGATAGCGGTGGGTCAGTCATGAGTGCTCTAACTGGCCCACCGCCATCGGGGGCAAGTCGAATCCTCGCACCGCCCCTCCCACAGTTGTCCTGTCTTGATACACAAATACTCAGCCAGCGGACCACCGCACGCACTCCACCCCAATAGGAGCAACCCCCTATGAGCGTGCACGAACCCAAGGCTCTCCTGGAACACCTGCGCCACTGGGCACAACTCACACCGCTGCACATTGCCCTGCGCCACAAGCGTCAGGGCCTGTGGCACGCGTGGCGCTGGATCGACGCCCTGCGCGACGTAGAACGCCTGGCCGATGGTTTGCGCCAGCAAGGTTTCAGCGATCAGTCTCGTTTGGTACTCAGTGGCGCCTTTGAGCCGAACCTGTTGTTGCTGGCGTTGGCGGCCCAGTCCGTCGGTGGTCAGGTGCTGACGCTTGCCGACAACCTGGAACCCCAGGCGCTGGAACAACAGCTATGGCGTATCCGTCCCAGCCACGTCTACGTGCAAGGCCGCCAGCCCGATTGGGCGTTTACCCAGCGGTTGGACTTTGCCCAACTGCTCGGTCCGGTCGACCCGGCGCAACACCTGCAGCGTTGGTGGCAACCCACAGCCGAAACCGCGCTGTGGAGCGAGGACAGTACCCAGTGGCAAGACGGTCTGGCCGTGGTGCTGGAGCAATGGCTGCACAGCGGCCACGGCCTGGCCTTCCCGGAGAACCCGGCGTCGGCGCGACGTGATCGCAGTGAAGTCGCGCCCACGGGGCTGCTGTTATCGCCAGCGCGTTTGCAACAGGTGGCCGACGACATCGAAAGCCGCCTTGCGCCCCACGGCACCTGGCGTCGGCGCCTGTGTGAGTGGGCCATCGCCGATGCACGCAGTGGCCTGCGTCGTGTGCTGAAAAATCGCGTACGCCGGTTGTTGGGCTTCCAGCGCCTGACGTCTATCTGGCAACCCATCAAGTCCAATGTCGAGCCAACGTGGCTTGCCGAATTCAAACGGAAAAGCGCATGAGCCAAGCCATCCTCCAAGTGCGGGATATTTCGCTGTCGTTCAAAGGGGTCAAGGCGATCAGCGGGCTGTCGTTCGACGTGCAGCGCGGCGAGATATGCGCGTTGATCGGCCCTAACGGCGCCGGCAAAAGTTCGCTGCTCAATGTACTCAACGGCGTGTATCGCTTCGATGCCGGCGAGATCATATTCGACGACCAGCATTTCCAGCGCATCGACCCCTTGGGTGCGGCGCGCCGGGGTATCGGTCGCACCTTTCAGAACAACGCCTTGTTCAAAAAAATGAGCGTGCTCGACAACCTCCTCACCGGTCTGTCGCGGTATATGCGCAGCACCTTTATCGAGCAGGCCCTGGGCTTACCCCGGGCGCGACGCGAAGCCGAGGCGTTTGGCCTGCGCGGCCAGGGCGTCCTCGAATTTCTAGAGTTGCAAGCCCACCGCGATGTGCTGGTGGGCAATCTGTCCTACGGCCTGCAAAAGCGCGTGGAATTGGGCCGCGCACTGATCGCCGAGCCCAGCCTGTTGTTGCTGGACGAGCCCATGGCCGGCATGAACGCCGAGGAAAAACAGGAAATGGCTCGCTTTGTCGCCGATGTGAACCGCGACCTGGGCACCACGGTAGTGTTGATCGAACACGATATCGGTGTGGTCATGGGCCTGTCCGACCATGTGGTGGTGCTGGACTACGGGCGCAAGGTCGGCGACGGCACGCCCGCCCAAGTACAGGCCAACCCCGAGGTAATCGCGGCCTACCTGGGAGTCGTTCACTGATGACGTTCTTCTTTGAAACCCTGCTCGGCGGCCTGCTCGCCGGCACCCTGTATTCGCTGGTCGCCATCGGCTTCGTGCTGATCTACAAGGCCAGCGGCGTGTTCAATTTTGCCCAGGGCGCGATGCTGCTGTTTGCCGCGCTGACTTTTGTCAGCCTGCATGACCAGGGCGTGCCATTTGCCCTGGCGTTACTGCTGACGGTCATCGTGATGATTGGCGGCGCGTTGCTTATCGAACGGTTGGTCTTGCGGCCGCTGGTGAACCGTTCGCAAATCACCTTGTTCATGGCCACCCTGGGCCTGTCGTTCATTATCGAAGGCTTGGCTCAGGGCCTGATGGGCTCCCAGGTGCGCGCGCTGGACCTCGGGATCGACGACGTGCCGCTGTTTGTCGGGCCGCTGATGCTCAGCCAGTTTGACCTGGTCGCCGCGGCTGCCGCAGGGGTGCTGGTGACGGTGCTGGCGCTGCTGTTCAACAAGACCCGCATCGGCGTGTCGTTGCGGGCGGTGGCGGATGACACCACGGCGGCGCTGTCCATCGGCATCCACCTCAACCGCATCTGGCAGATCGTATGGGCGGTGGCCGGTGTGGTCGGGCTGGTGGCGGGGCTGCTGTGGGGCGCGCGCCAGGGCGTGCAGTTCTCGCTGTCGCTGGTGGTGCTCAAGGCGTTGCCGGTGTTGATCATCGGTGGCTTCACTTCGATTGGCGGGGCGATGGTTGGTGGGCTGATCGTTGGCGCCGCGGAGAACCTTGCCGAGGTGTACATCGGCCCGCTGATCGGCGGCGGCATCACGCCCTGGTTCGCCTATGTCCTGGCCCTGGCCTTCCTGTATATGCGTCCCGCCGGCCTGTTCGGCGAGCGCGCAATCGAGCGAGTCTGAACCTATGTCGATCCCTGTCGTTGAACACGCCGCCCCCTTGTTGTTGATCCAGCGGCGTGTGCCCTGGGGCCTGATCGGCTTGCTGGGCTTGGCCTTTATCGTGGTGCCGCTGTGGGGCAATGATTATTGGCTCAATGCGATTTTGATCCCGTTTCTGGTGTTGTCCCTGGCCGGTCTGGGCCTGAACCTGCTGACCGGCTACACCGGGCAAACCTCGGTGGGCGCTGCGGGCTTCATGGCGGTCGGTGCGTTTGCCACCTATGGCTTTTTACTGCGTTTGCCTGAGTTGGGCCTGCCGGTGGCGTTGCTCGGCGGCGGCGTGATCAGCGCGCTGGTGGGCCTGCTGTTTGGTTTGCCCAGCTCGCGGATCAAGGGGTTCTACCTGATGGTCACTACCCTGGCCGCGCAGTTTTTTCTGGAATGGTTGTTCGTCAAGTTTCCCTGGTTCTACAACTATGGTTCATCCGGCACCATTTCCGCGCCCGCGCTGACGTTGTTCGGCCATGACCTCAACACCCCGTTGGGCCGTTATTGGCTGACCCTGGTCAGCGTATTGCTGTTGACCTGGACGGCCGTGAACCTGGTGCGCAGCCAGGTGGGGCGCAATTGGATGGCGATCCGCGACATGGACACCGCCGCCGCTGTGATCGGCATTCCGGTGGCGCGCTACAAGCGCCTGGCGTTTGCGGTCAGCTCGTTCTATCTGGGCATCGCCGGGGCGCTGTGGGCCTTCGCTTACCTGGGCACGGCCAGCGCCAGCAGCTTCGATATCAATCGCTCGTTCCAGATTCTGTTCATCATCATTATCGGCGGCATGGGCAGTATCGCCGGCAACTTTGTCGGCGCCGCGTTTATCAGCCTGCTGCCGATTTTCCTCAGCCACGCCGGTCAGGCGCTGTTCGGTGGCGCGGTGGATGCGGGGCAGTTGCAGAACCTGCAGAAAATCATCTTTGGCGTGTTGATCATCGTGTTCCTGATCAAGGAACCCGACGGTTTGATTCGCCTGTTGCACACCCTTCGCGATCGGCTGCGCCAGTGGCCGCTGCGTTTCTAACCTCAAGAGAACTTCCTATGCGTGCATCCTTCAAACAATCCCTGGCCGGCGCCGCGTTAGCCGTGGCTGCGTTCACCACCAGCGTGCCCTCGGCGGTGGCGTCCCCGGACCAGCAATTTATCCCGCTGGCGACCTACCGGGTCGGCGCCTACGCGTCCAGCGGCGTGCAGGTGTGGGCCGGGATGATCGACTATTTGCGCTATATCAACGAGGTCGAGGGTGGCATCAACGGGGTGAAACTGGTGTGGCAGGAATGCGAGACCGAGTGGACCGCCGAGAAAGGCATCGAGTGTTACGAGCGCTTTAAAAACGGTCTGGATGGCGCCCCGGTCGCGGTGTACCAACCCAATGGCGCGCCAGCGGCTTATGCGCTGAGCGAGCGGGCCGAGGTGGACAAGATCCCGTTGATCACCCTCGGCTACGGGCGTACCGAGGCCACCGATGGCACCGTATTCCCCTACAACTTCCCGGTGATGCTGACCTTCTACAGCGAGGCATCGAGTTTGGTGAACTACATCGCCGAGCGGGAGGGCGGTTTCGACAAACTCAAGGGCAAGAAAATTGCCACGGTGTACCACGACTCGGCCTACGGACGTGAAACCCTCGGCCCGCTGAAGCTGCTGGCGGAAAAATACGGCTTTGAAAATATCCAGATCCCGGTGGCCGATCCGGGCAACGAACAATCCGCGCAATGGCGCCAGGTGCGCCAGGCCAACCCGGATTGGGTGTTCCTGCGTACCTGGGGCGTGTCCACGCCGGTGGCGGTGAAGACGGCGGCGCGCTTCGGCTTTCCGGTGGACCATATCATCGGCGATATCTGGGCCAGCTCCAGCGAGGACGTGCTGCCTGCCGGCGCCGCCGCCAAGGGTTACCTGGCGCTGACACCGTACCCGGCGGGGGCGGATTTCGAGATTCACAAACGCCTCAAACAATACGTGCTCGACAAAGGCCACAGCGACCTCAAGGACCTGAAGAACTTCGGCAGCGTCTACTACAACTCTGGCCTTGTGAACGCCGCCGTGGCGGTCGAGGCGATCCGCACCGCCCAGGCCAAGTTCGGCAAGCGTCCGCTCAACGGCGAAGAGGGGCGTTGGGGCCTGGAGCACTTGAACATCGACGATGCGCGCTTGAAAGACATGGGCTACCTGGGCCTGATGCAGAACCTGAAATTGTCGTGCCGCGATCACGAAGGTGGCGGCTCGGCGCGGGTGCAGCAATGGGACGGTGCGAACTGGACGCTGATCAGCGATTGGATCGCCGCCGACCGTGCGCTGCTGCGCCCGCTGATCGACGAGAAGTCCGCCGCGTTCGCCAAGGAAAAAGGCCTGACGCCACGCGCCTGCACCGGGGATGAATAAGCCATGAACCAACCTGCCAGTGTGTCGGCGAGCCCGGCGCTGTTGACTGTCAACGATATCGAGGTGATCTACGACGGCGCGATCCTGGCGGTGGCCGGGGTGTCACTGCATGTGCCCAAGGGCGCCATCGTCGCCTTGCTGGGTGCCAATGGCGCCGGCAAGAGCACCACCCTCAAGGCCATTTCCGGGCTGGTGCGCGCCGAGCGCGCCGAGGTCAGCCGGGGGGTGATCGAATATGCCGGTGCGGACTTGGCCGGCATTGATCCCAACCAGCGCGTGCGCCAGGGCATGGTGCATGTGCTGGAGGGCCGCCATGTGTTCGGCCAGCTCAGCGTGGAAGACAACCTGCGCAGCGGCGGCTTTGTGCGGCGTTTGAGCCGCAAGGCCATGGCCCAGGACCTGGAACGCATTTACACCTGGTTCCCACGGCTCAAGACCAAGCGCCACACCCGCGCCGGGCTGACCTCCGGCGGCGAGCAACAGATGGTCGCCATCGGCCGAGCGTTGATGACCCGTCCTACTTTGGTACTGCTCGACGAGCCGTCCATGGGTTTGGCGCCTATGATCGTGCAGGAGATCTTCGAGATCATTGCGCAGCTCAACCGCGAACAGCAGGTGAGCTTCCTGATCGCCGAGCAGAACATTAACGTCGCGCTCACCTATGCGGCCCATGGCTATGTGCTCGATACTGGGCGCGTGGCCTTGAGCGGCAGTGCCGCTGAACTGCGGGCGCGCGGCGACCTGCATGACATCTACCTGGGTAAACAGTAAGGGCGAACCTGCATGACGGAATCCACCCGCAACGCTGATGTGCTGATCATCGGCGGCGGTCTGAGCGGCACGATGCTGGCCGTACAACTGCTGCGCCTGCCCGGTCGGCGCCAGATCCTGGTGATCGAACCGCGCGCCGAACTGGGTCGGGGCGAGGCTTACAGCGCGGTCGAACTGGGCCACACCCTCAACGGCAACGCCGCGCGCATGAGTGTCGACCCGGACAACCCCGACGACCTCACGCAGTGGCTCACCGAACACATCGCGGCCGGCGGTTGGCCGGAGTCGGCCGAGCAGGCGGTGCCGATCAGCGAGCTGTTCCCGCCGCGCGGGCTATTTGGTGTGTATGCGCAGCAGCGGCTGGCCGAGGCCAAGGCACGCTCGGCGTCCACGGTGAAGCATGTCAGGGCCGAAGTGATCGACGTGCAGATGGATGCGGATTCAACCCTGCTGACCCTCGATAACGGCCAGCGGTTGCGCGGTAACTTTGCGGTATTGGCTACCGGCATGTTCCCGGCGGCGCGCACGCCGCAGACCCACTCCAGCGGCGTCAACGCGGCGGCGGTCGACCCATGGGACGTGGCGACCATGAGGCGCCTGGATCCGCGCTCGACGGTGCTGATTATCGGCTCCGGGTTGACCATGGTGGACGCCGTGGTGTCCCTGGAACAGGCCGGGCATCGCGGGCCCATCGAGATCTTTTCGCGCCATGGCCTGTTGCCCCATGTGCGCCGGCAACCGCCGGCCTGGGACGACTTCCTGGCTGCCGACCCGGCCTTGCGCAGCCCTCGGCAACTGCTGCGCGAACTGCGTCGCCAATGCAGCATCGCGCAGGCCCAGGGCATCGACTGGCAAGCGCCGCTGGACACCGTACGCGCCCATATCGGCCGTCTCTGGAGCCAGGCCAGCGAGCGCGAGAAGCGCCAGTTCGTGCGCCATGTGCGGCCGTGGTGGGAAAGTCATCACCACCGCTCGCCGCCGCTGAGCGCGCAGCTGGTGGCGCGTTTGCATGAGGAGGGGCGGTTGCGCATTCGTGCGGCGTCATTCAAGGGGCTGGTGCCCGCGCAAAGCGGCGTCACCATCGCGGTGCGCCAACGCGGCGAACAAACGCTCACTCAAGTGACGGGCGCGGCGCTGATCAACTCCAGCGGCATCGAATACGACTGGCGCCGCGTGGCCCGGCCCTTGCCGCAGCAGTTGCTCAAGCGCGGGTTGATCCAGCCCGGGCCGTTGGCATTGGGCATCGCAGCGGATGCCTCGGGGGCGGTGCTGGATGCCCAGGGCCAGGTCAGCGCCCGACTGTTCGCCATGGGCCCGCCGTTGCGCGGAATGTGGTGGGAGAGCACGGCGGTGACGGATGTGGCGCTGCAAGCCAAAGCCCTGGCCTCGAAGCTGGCAGCGGTCTAACAGAAGCTGACAAAGGACTAAAAGAAGCTGACAGAGAACTTAATGTGGGAGGGGGCTTGCCCCCGATGGCAGTGTGTCAGTTGGCCAATTCTTGACTGAGCCACCGCTATCGGGGGCAAGCCCCCTCCCACAGTGGGTCTTCATTTATTTTGAGATTTTCACAAGGCCGGGTTTCAGGCCGAACACCTCAACCCCTTGCGCCGTCGACTGGCCGGTGGTGACCTTCACCCGTTCCACCGGTTTATCCATCGCCTCGCGGTACGCCACCGTCATGTCCGGCTCAATCGCCTGGCTGGGAATCACGATCGCCTGTTCATTGTTGTAAGTGACGATGGTCAGCCGCGCACTCATGCCCAACCGCACCCGCTGTAGCTGCTCTGGGGTGAGTGTGGGGATCGACAAGGTCACCGGAAACTGTGCGCTGCCCTGGGTGTCGCTGGCGATGGCCAGGCCGCTGACCACGCTGACGGAGCCCTTCAGCCGTTCGCCGTCGAACCCGTCGCCCATGACTTCCACGGCCTGGCCCTGGTGCAGTTGGTTGATATCCAGCTCCGACACCTTGGCGACGATCTTCAACCGTTCGATATTCGCCAAGCCAAACAGCACCTGGCCCTGGCTGACCTTGCTGCCGGCCTGGATCGGCGCGTTGGCGTTGCCACCACCGGCCGGTGCGTTGTTGCCGGGGGCGGGTACCACGATGCCGGAGAACGGCGCCTTCACCTCTTGGGCTGCGAGCAGGGTGCGCAGGGCCTCGTATTTCACGGTGGCGTTGGTCAGCTCCATTTCGGCGATCTGGCGGTATTCGCCCTTGCCCTGTTCCAGCGCCTGTTGCAGTTCGCTGCGGGCCGAGGCGAGGTCCAATTGCTGCTGCTGGGCTTGCTGGCGTAGGTCGTCCAATTCGTTGCGCGGGATGATGCCGCGTTTGAACAGATTCTCGCTTTCGGTGAGTTTGCGTTGCGTGTTGTCGGCGCTCATCTGCGCGGTGCGCAGGCTGCGGCGGGCGCGGCTGACGGTGGGGCTGCTGTCCCAGTCCTGCATTTCCTGCACGGTGCGCCGGGCCTTGAGTTGGGCGGAGAGGGCATCGCGCAATTGCACTTCGAGGGTGGCCGGGTCCATGCGCAGCAACACCTGGCCGGCCTCGACCCGCTGGCCTTGCTCGACCAGATTGGCCTGCACATTGCCGTCAAACGGCGCGGTGAGCACGAGCGTGGTGTCGGGCTCGATTTTGCCCACCAGGCCGATCTCATGCACCAGCGCGTCGGGCTTGACCGCCAGCCACTGCTCGGGCGTGCCGTCGGGAGCGGAGGCCGGGCTGCGCAGGGCCAGCCCCACGCCGCCCAGCAGCAGGATCAGCACAGCGCCCAGCAGGGCTTTTCGATTAATAGTCATTGAGGGCGATTTCCCAACTTTCCAGCGTCATGCCCAGGGTCAGATCGAGCTGGGTCTGGGCGTTCAGATAAGCGATCAACGCGTTGAGCTGCGCGTTTTCAGCGTTGCGCAAGTCGGTCTCGAAGCTCAACACCTGGAAGTTGGTGGAGCGCCCGGCGCTGAGTTTTTCCCGTTCGATCTCGATCTTGCGCCGCGACAGCTCCACGGCGCGCTGGGCGATTTCATACTGGCGCCAGCGTGTGCCCAGGTCGCGCACCACATCGTTGACGCTACGCTCCAGCTCTTGGCGGGCGTCGGTGATGCGCACCTGCTGGTCCTCGACATTCACGCGCGCGCGCACTTCGGCCTGGCGGGTGCTGATATCCCCGATGGGAATCTGCACCTGCACGCCGGCATAGCTGTCCCATGTGCGGTTATTGCTGCTGCCGGCGTCGTTATTGTAGGTGTCACGTATCTGGTTTGCGCCGGCCACCAGGTCCACCTGCCAACGCCCGGAGTCTTTGGCGATCACCAGATTGAGGTCGGCTTGCTGGCTGCCGAGCAGGGCAGCGAGGTATTCCGGCTGTTGGGTCTGCGCCAGGTTGAACGCCTGGCGCTTGTCGATTTGCATGGGCCGGGCCTCCAGGGCTTCGGTGGCGCGGATCGGCGTGGACAGGTCCAGTGCCAGCAGGCGCAGCAGCGCCAGGCGATTGGTGTCCAGCTGGTTCTGCGCTTCTTCCACGCCCAGTTGCTGGGTGGCGATATCGGCTTCGGTCTGTACGATTTCAAACTCGGCCATGCGCCCGGCGCCGATCAAGGCCCGGTTGACTTCCAGCAAGGTGCCGGAGCGCTTAAGCGCATCCTGCACAATGCTCAATTGTTCCTGAGCGCGCAGCAGCTCGCGGTAGGTGGCGATGATCTGGCTGATGGTCTGCGCAACGGTGGCCTTGAGGTTCAGGCGGTTGGCCTGTTCCGCCAGGCGTGACAGGCGCAGCGGTGCTGTGGTGGCATCCCAGCCGGCACCGCGCAGCAGCGGCTGGATGATCGCCAGGTCCAGGCCGTCGCTGCGGTAGCGGCCGGCGCGGTCGGCGTTGTTGAGTTGCTGGGTCCAGGACATGCTCAGGCGCGTGCCGTACTCGCCGAGCAGGCTGCTGGACGGCGTGACATTGGCATTGCGCGCGTTGTCGACCGAACCGCGGGTGCTGCGATAGGAGCTGTTGAGGGTCAGCTTGGGGTTGAACACATCTTCGGCGACCCGCAGGTCGAATTTCTGCGCCACCCGTTGCAGGTAAGCGCTGCGGATCGCTGGATTGTTGCGCAGGCCCAGGTACACGGCGTCGCCCAGGGTCAGGTCGGTGATCTGGGCTTTCAGCGAGACGCCTCGGTCGTAGCCGCTGCGGGTGGTGCTGGGCGCCGAGGGTTTGATGACCACGTCGGCCGCCATGCCGGGCAGGCTGATCAGGGCGAGGCACAGCAGCCATCTATTCATCGCGCAGGGCCTCCACCGGCTGCAACCGCGACGCCGAGACCGCCGGGTAAATGCCGAAAAACAGGCCCACCAACAATGTGCTGCCCACCCCCAAGGGCAGGGCGGCGGCGGCCAGGTCGAACACCCAGCCCGACAACCAGGCGTACAACCAGGCGGCGGTCATGCCGAGCACCGCGCCGCACAGAGCGCCGACGGCGGTGAGGGTGACCGCTTCGAGCAAAAACAGATTGCGAATATCTCGCTGCCGCGCACCCAGCGCCATGCGGATGCCGATTTCGCGGCGGCGCTCCGAGACATTCATCAGCATCACGTTCATCACGCCCACGCCGCCGCCGATCAGGGAAATCGCGCCGAGGGCCAGCAGCAGGTAAGCGAAGGTACGACTCTGGCGCGTCATGCCATCGATCATTTGCTGGGGCACCTGGATGTCGACATCGTGCTCGGTGAGTTGGGCACGCAGGGCGTCGGCCGCGGCCCGGGCCAGGTGTTCCATGTCCTGGCCGGCAGCGGCGCGGATGATCAGGTTGTTGATCTGCGGCGCCGCGTAGATGCGCCGCATGCCCTCGGCGGGCAGAAACAGCGACTCGCCGGGCTGCACCGGCATCAGCATCGCCCGTGGCTGGGGCTGCAGCAGGCCCACCACCAGAAACAGGTAGTCGTTGATGCGCACGCGGTCCCCCAGCCGCACGGGATCCCCCGGCGCGCTCAGGGCCTGGGCAACGTCGGCGCCGATCACGGCGTAGGTTTCGTTGACATCGAAGCCCGACAGGAAGCGGCCGTGTTGCAAGGTCAGGCGCATCGCCGCAGCGACATCCGGCGTGCTACCGACGAAATTGGCGTTGACGCTGCGCCCATGGAACACGATGGGCCCGCTGAACAGGCTGAGCGCGCCGATATGGGCGATGCCCGGAACGGCCTGGCGCACGGCGTCCAGGTCCAAGTGCGTGCGCATCGGCACGTTAGCGCTGCCCTTGGGGGGGAATTGCACCACCAGGGTGTCGGTGCCCATGTCCTTGAAGATCAAGGCGGCATCCACCGAAGCGTTATGGCCGATATTGATCAGCGCCACCACCGACGAACTGCCGATAACGATGCCCAGCAGCGCCAGCATTGAGCGCTTGCCCAGGGTGCGCAGACTGACGAGGGCTTCATGCAGCAGCTGGCTGAGGCTTTGCTCGACCCGCAGGCTCATAGGCGCCCGACCTCTTGCACCACACCGTTGCGCACCAGGATCTTGCGCTCCAGGCGCTCGGCGATCTGCGGGTCGTGGGTGACGATGACCAGGGTGACCTGCTGTTCGCGGTTGAGGCCCAGCAGCAGGTTCATGATGTCCTGAGCGGTGCCGCTGTCGAGATTGCCGGTGGGTTCGTCGGCGAGGATCACCGACGGGTTGCCCACCAGCGCGCGGGCGATGGCCACGCGCTGGCGCTGGCCGCCGGAAAGATCGGCGGGGCGATGGTGGGCACGCTCGGCCAGGCCCACCTGTTCGAGCATGCGCAGGGCCTGTTCCACCGAGGCATGGCGCGACACGCCGCGATAGCTCAGGGGCAGGGCGACATTGTCCAGCGCGCTCAGGCGCGGCAGCAGGTTGAAGCTCTGGAATACGAAACCGATCTGCTGATTGCGGATCGCCGCCAGTTCGTCGGGGCTGGCGCTGAAAATATCGTGGCCGGCGAAGTGGTACTGGCCGCAGTTGGGCAGGTCCAGCAGGCCGAGAATGTTGAGCAGGGTACTTTTGCCGGAACCGGAGGCACCGAGAATGCCGCAGCTGTCGCCACGGGCGATGCAGAGGCATACATCGTTGAGAATGGACAGTGCCTGCCCGGCCAACTCATAGCGTTTGCCGATGCCGTGCAAGGAAATCAAGCCTGGGTGCGTGGGGGTGCCTGTCATCTTGACTACGCCTTCAGTCTCGACGGTGCCTTTATCCCCCATGCAAAACGTTGTATCAAATGCGGGATTGACCGGTACGCGTCACGGACTGGTTTTATTTCTTGTTTTTAAAATATTGTTTGAATACTAACCGCGTTCCCTGGGC
>NZ_JAEILC010000007.1:0-27567 GCF_016307435.1 Pseudomonas sp. S4_EA_1b
CAGCTCCTGAAACCGCCCTTGTTTTCCAGGAGCAAATCTCCAGTCAGATCGAGACGCTGAAACCGCTGATTGAGTCCGGCAAAATCACTGCCAGGTGATCAAGGAAAACCATGAAGAACGTTATTTTTGCTCTCCTCTCACTGACCATACTCGCCGGCTGCGATGACTTGAGCGAAAAGGTCTCCGCCGTGAAGGCGGCTACAGGTGCCTCGAACACGCACAATTGCGTGACTACGGGGCCTAACTCGCCAATCGTGGTCGGGAATAGCAGCGTGGTTATCATTGACGGGAAGAGCTATCCGCCAGGGCAAAGCGCTGATTGCGCACCAGGTTCCAGCAATATCACAACGTATGGAGCGAACAGCCCAATCATTACAAGTAATAGAGGGCAGGTAATCATCAACTACGGAAGCCAAAACGAAGAAACCCGGCGCTAGGCCGGGTTTCCGTTTTTATAACACCCCGATTCGGCAATCGTCTAAGACCGTCGAACCTTCTTTTCTCAGCAACTGAACTGCCATCAAATTTCAGCTGACTTTCTCTCGGTTCCTGAGCAGCCGCACCGCGTAGCTGGCGGCTATCTCTTTCTCTGCTTTCTCGTTGAACACCTTGGCCCCTGCGATCAGGTCTTCCAGCACCAGCTCCTCAGGTAGCTTTACGAGGTGGCCTGTCTGCAGATCTATCGCCGGCGATGTTGCATGCGGCCGGTACCAGACATAGAACGAGGTGGTACACAGGATATTCCCACCCTCGCTGTAGTACTCGCCGCTAAGGCGGCAGCACTCACCAGGTGATTCGCTGAAGTACGCGATTGCTGTCTTCACACCTACAGCGGTGTCGTAGTCCTTCTTAGCGACGGCGGTAGTGCACTGCATCGAAATGTCATCCACCGCCGTCCAGCCGGACTCCAGCAGGCCCTGCAGAATGTGTTTTTTCATTTCTTGATAAAGCATGGAGATCTCCTTCAAATCAGGAAGACCATGCCCTCAACGGGACATGGCCCGTTGTGGGTTGTATTAGTTCAGCTGACGATCTGAGCTCTCACCTGCTCGACAGTCATCCAGGAGAAGGCCTGATACACGAAATTCGGTATCGCCTTCCACAGGATCTCTGCGAACTTGTCGTCAGTGTCGTACAGCTGCCCAACGTTTGCGGCTGGTTTGTACTGCGCCAGCAGAGCCAGGTCCTCGGACGTCAACTGCCGGGCCATTACTGGTCACCTGCATCCGATTCCTCGCCCTGCTCTCCCACGAACTGCTGGTAGGCATTTTCCAAGCCCGCATCCGCGAAGATCACTTCGGCGCCCGTGCCAACCCACTCCTCGAGCTGGTTGATGGACGTCGGATCGGTCTCGATGTCGTAGTCTTCCTTGGCCGGAGCGTCGGTGAAGTAGAACCCATTGTTGAGGACTACCAACTCACCGCAGGTCAGGCGCAATTCATCTTGGATATCACCAGGCCCCCAGTTCGGCGTAGAAAGAATCCGCACCTCAGAAAGCCCGTGAGCGTCCATCAATGCCTTCAGCTCCTGCACACGCTGCAGCAGCTCGACGGCATCGGGATATACCGCGATTTCCGGGGCGGCGCTGCAGCCATCGGTAGGACGAGCATTCATGACCAGAACTTGCTTGATAGACATTTGGAACTCCTTTGCTGAGAAAGGAGGCTCCAACCCCATAGGGGCGGAGCCCCCAGAGGGAATGCTGCGATTGCAGCGGTAGGTGCTGGGTAACCAGCTTTTTCTAGGCATCCGCATGGATGACCAAAGAATCTTCTTACGACAGATGTGCGCTGTTGGAAGAAGACTCGACCTGGCCCCTTCCGATGTGACGGAAAGGACCAGGCAAGGCTTAGGCGGTGAGTTTCTCTGTCTCCACCTCGAGCAGCTGATTGAATCACCCCGGGTTTCGTGGAGGCCGTTTCGTTTAAGTCAGGCCGCCACGGCCTGATCTGTTTGCTGCTGGTGGAAGTTTGCCTCAGCCTCCGCAGGCGGGATATAGCCGATTGAGCTCAGCAGGCGTTGGTGGTTGTACCAGTGCACCCATTTCAAGGTCGCCATTTCGACGGCTTCGCGGCTCTTCCATGACTGACGGTAAATCAGCTCGGCCTTGTACAGCCCGTTGATGGTTTCGGCCAGGGCGTTATCGTAGCTGTCTCCCTTGCTACCCACCGAGGGCTCTATACCGGCCTCTGCCAATCGCTCAGTGTAGCGAATGGAGACGTACTGACTGCCACGGTCGCTGTGATGGATCAGCCCACCTGTGCAATGCGGCTGACGGGCATACAGGGCTTGCTCCAGGGCATCCAGTACGAAGTCTGTCTTCATGCTAGTACTGACTCGCCAGCCGACGATCCGGCGTGCAAAGACGTCGATCACGAACGCCACGTACAGCCAGCCCTGCCAGGTCGATACATAGGTGAAGTCCGACACCCACAACTGGTTCGGGCGGTCGGCATGGAACTGGCGTTGGACGCGATCCAGCGGGCAAAGAGCCTTGTCGCCAGCCACCGTTGTGCGCACGACCTGGCCACGCCTTATGCCCTGTAATCCAGCACGACGCATCAATCGCTCTACCGTGCACCTGGCAGCTGCGATGCCTTCTCGCCGTAACTGCTTCCAGACCTTCACTGCGCCATAGCACTGCATGTTGGTGTCCCATACGCGCTGGATTTCCATGATCAATGCGTCATCGCGTCGAGCGCGGCAGCAACGTAATTCGGGGTTGCGCTGCTGGGCCGCATGCCTACGGTAACCGGACGGGGCGATCTGTAAGACGCGGCAGATCGACTCGACCCCAAGACGGTCACGGTACTGATCGACAAAAGCCCTCAGGACTTGGTGCGGCGGTCGAGCTCCGCCTGGGCAAAATACGCACTGGCCAGACGCAGAATTTCATTGGCTTTGCGCAGTTCGCGGTTCTCCCGCTCCAACGCCTTGATGCGTTCGCGCTCTTCGGTTGTCGGGCCTGGACGCTGACCTGCGTCGGTCTGATGACGGCGAATCCAGCCATGCAACGTCTGCGCTGCACAGCCAATCTTCGGCGCGATGGCTTCAATGGCGGCCCACTCGGAGGGATAGTCGTTCAAATGCTCCAGAACCATGCGCACGGCACGTTCACGGACTTCAGGGGAGTAGGTCGTAGTCTTTTTCATGGCCTCATCTTCTCAAGAGTTGAGGCCTCCACGAAACCCGGGGCGGTTCAGATTGCAGCTTTGGAAGTGCTCGAGCGCATGCTCGAGGCGAGCAGATCGCAGCTGTTGAGTCATGTACGGCCACTGGGTGCCCGTGGCATCGGCAAGGGCCGAGATGCCATCAATCAACTCCCAGTAGGCGCCACTCGCACCTGCCTGCACGAATTCGATCGCATGCTGACGAAGACGAACCCCGAAGGTTTCGATTTTCGACGGCTCGACCAGGGCCTGCAGGTTGGTGAGTGAGTTTTTAAGAAGGATCTTCGGCGCCAGACGCCCCAGAAGGTCGTTGGCCATTTTGACCGCTGTATCGGTTACGGAAGCCACGCGCTCTTGATTGCTGGCGATGAAAACCGAAGCGAGGTGAACTTGCTGTTCGTACAGAGTTTGCATTGGGTCTCTCCAGGTTTGGTGGAGACCCGCCCCCTGAGGGGACTGAGTCCCCAGAGGGTGAAAGTGTGCTTGGTACCAAGCTGCTCTTTCGGCATGCATAGGCGAAAGAAGTAGCCTCAGATACTACAACCTCGCGCGAGCTTTAGGAACTCACCAGCTCATGTTGGCCTTCTTTCTGGCTATACACCCTTCGTGTCACGAGCCATGTAGGAAATCTCCGCCCAGTCTGGAGAGGAAGCTTTTCCAGCTGAGTGGTGCTCGGGGAGGCAGCACACCCCAAGAATTGCTGGCCGCTTGCGGACTTCAGGGAGAATACGCCGAGGAAGCTTAGACGGAGGCAGGCGAGCCCCCTTCAACTTGGTCGCATCCGCAGGCGTGTAGCCGTGCTCAACCTCTTCAGGCCAGCACCCGTGAACCATATGGAAGAGCCTCATCAGATAGTCGTCTTGGGCCGCCATGTGCATGGCGTGCCAGGGGCAATCGTGGAAGAGCGTTGTACGGGCCAAAATTTGCTCTACCACCTCCCGGTGCTCATCCAGGCGCTTGGCCACTGAAAAGCTGTAATCCAGCTTGTCGCGAACCTCGGTCTCAGGAACGTAACCAAGCCGCCTGGCTGCCGCATCTACAAATCCTTTCAGGAGCTTCATTGTCACCACCAGATCAAGGGAAGGGCCTGGCCCCGGCACGCGGCCGTACCTGGGTACCGTTAAGCGATTCTCCCCGTCCTGCGGTAATGCATACTTTCAATTCGCCCCTATGCTGGGGGCATTTACTTCAGCCCCTACGATCCAGACACAACCGGCCCTGGTTGTCGTCTTGGCAATCCGGCTTTGATTAAGGCAATGCCCCGATGAGCAGCACCAGCGAAGAGCAGAAGAGTCGTCGTATCAATTTTTCACCCGAGACCAAGCTAGCCCTGGCTAAGCGTGCCGGCTTTCATTGCAGCTTCCCCAACTGTCTTGTCCCAACCACAGGCCCGACCGTTGATAAAGAAGGGAACGATTCCGCTGCTGGCATTGCAGTCGCGGCCCATATCTACCCGGCCTCAAAGAATGGGCCCAGGAAAACGGACGGGCTAACGGCTGAGCAGATCCGGGACATATCGAACGGCATTTGGCTTTGCCGCACGCACGGCACTCTGATTGACGACTTCCAGGATAAATACCCGGCTGAATACGTCATCGAGATGAAGATGGTGCGCGAGCTCGCCCAGTGGCTTTGCCTCAAGATGCCGGATGTAGCCTACTTCGTAGGCTTCATTGGGGTTAAGCGTCTCGATGCGATCGTCTGGAAGCACTGGCCGAACCCTGACGAACAGCAGATCCGGCTTGACGTCGTTTCAGAAGGGCTCAAGTGCACCCCGACCTCTGACGACCCGATCTGGACCAAAATCCCCGTTCCTCCTGCTGAGTTTGAGCTTAAGCCGATAACGAAGGCAGCCATCCAGCAGGCCTTGCAGATCGCAGCTCTTCCCTCCCCCATCCGGCGCGAATCATTCCCTGCAGAACGCCGTCGCGCAGTCGACATCGTCTCGTCCTGGGGGGAGCAGTCGAAAGGCTGGGGCTGGAATGGGAAAGGCCTTCTCATCAACGACGGCTATGTAAAGATCACTGCTCGTGACCCTGAATCCGGCGACATCGCCGAGCCGTTCTTGTGGGCTCGCGGCCGCTGCGCACACGTGTACGACTACTGCTTCGCAGACGGGGAATCCCTCTTTTTCGATGTCGACCACACCGTCTACCAGGTCTCCAATCTTAACTGGCACCTGAATGTCACCATCAAAGATGGCGAGTGCCGCACTTCGAGCACGCTGGGCATGCTGAGGCCCATCAAGCTGCGTGACAGCTACGAGAGACATGAGCGAGCTGAGTTCGAGGCTTACGCACAGGTGTTGGAGAAACTGGCCAGTGGATGGGAGCCAGTTGGGTATGTTGGCCTTGAACCTGGCGAGTGGTCGGAGCCAGAAAAAGTGCATCCCGAGGTGTTTCCGATTCGGAGCGAAATCACCGAAGTTCAGTTTTCCCAGGCTCTTGAACGCTGCGCGAGGGTGAAGCTTGGCTACGAGCTGGCAGAGGCCTGGGGCATTAGTTTCAGCTTCACCGATGCATTCTTCAGCGATGCCCTCGACGAGGACACCGTTCGCGCAGCCTCTGAGGCTCTTCTTGCGCAGCTCGGTCCTGCCCCGTATCCGCTCTTTGCCCATGGGGAGACACTAGTCTCGATTAACGAGCGGTGGGGAATCAGGTTGACCACCAAGCGTGGCTCTCTGTTCTTCGAGGTTGCTCAGGCCATTCCTAGCATCCAGCGCATCTTCTAGGCAGGGTGAAGCTTGCTCTTTACGCCGCGGTGAGACACTGCTGTTACTCGGCGGGCAAAGTGCCCGCCAACGGATAGGGAGCCTCACCGTGAGCGATCTCGACGCAAAAGATACTTTCCAGCATGGGCAACCCACGGCCCAGGCAAGCTCGGCACTGCTCAATGCGGTCGAGGTGCTACTTCGTGTAGACGCGATTGGTATCCGGACCTCCTCGAAGTTCAACGAGTCGATGGAGAGCCTGCGGTCTGCCTACGAGGAACAGCAAAACGCGGCGCCCTCCAACTGGCCGAAAGCCCTGGACGTTGGCCGCTTCGGCGACATGAGCAAAGCAGCTCACCTGCGCGTTGGTCTCGACGCTGACAACGACGTGTATGTCAGCGTCTACGACGAAGAAGGCGGAGCTGTAGTCGAGTTCAACACTTCCTTTTCCGGCGGCGGCAAGTCACCCCGCACTCGAGAGGCGCTTATTGCGCTGATGATCGCGATCGAGGAAGACAACGCTGCAGAACCATCGCGAGACTGGTGGGCCCGACGTCTTCAGCCGCCAAAGTGAGCGCAGCAGTACGCTCCAGATGGCCGCCATATGTGAAAATAAATGTGCAGCCTAGAACCGCATGTCTCGTCTGTAATACAGTAAACTAGCGGCCTACATCGAAGATTAATGCGCAAATAAATGTGCAGCACTAACGCCAAATCATCTACGCTTGGTGCACATTCCTTTTAGCACCACTCTTCTCAGATGACGCTGATCGCCGACAAAAGCTGGCTCAACCCCATTCTTCCCGAGACGCTCCCCGCGTCGATTCTGGAAAAGGCTGACACGCTACCTGCAAAGGCGGCGTTCCTGGCCGGGCGACTGGCGCCCGAAACTGCTGCTCGCTTGAGCAAGCTGCTGCTCATTACCAACACTTACTACTCGAACTTGATCGAGGGTCAGTACACCGAGCCTGCAGCCATGCAGATCGCCCAGAACGCCCCCAAACGCGAACGCCAACTGCTCAAGGACCAGGCGGTCAAACACATGGAAGTTCAGCGCTTGTTCGAGCGAGCCTTGAGCCGCTACCCAAGGCAATTCCAAGACATGTTCTCGACAAAGCTGATCAGTACGGTGCACTTTCGCCTGTTCCACGGCACCGACGAAGACAGCCGCCGACTCTCTGATGGTCGGGTGTTGGTGCCTGGAGCCTTGCGCAGCACTCCCGATGAGGAAGTATTTGTCGGAAATCACGCAGCGCCGGCTGCCACTGCTGTCTCCGCCATGCTGGCGCACCTGCAGGCTGGTTTTGGCGCCAGCAAGGACCCCCGCCGACGGCTGATTGCTGTGCTGGCCTATCACCACCGTCTAGCCTGGGTTCACCCGTTCCTCGACGGGAATGGACGCGTCGCAAGGATGATCACTCACCTTCAACTGGTACAGCTTGGACTGGAGCCTTACCTGTGGTCGCTTTCGCGCGGGCTGGCACGCCGGCATGAAGACTACTACCGAGCTTTGGCGATGGCCGATCGGCAGAGAGAGGGTGACCTAGATGGCCGTGGGCAGATGTCACAGAAACACTACTTCGCGTTTATCGAGTTCATGCTCGACGTCTGCCATGACCAAGTGGACTACATGATTTCAGCCCTGGATAGGACGAAGCTTCGCGAGAGAGTGCTTCGGGCGTTCAAAACCAACGAGCGGCTGCTAGATGCTGGTATCCGGCCGGAGAGCGCCCCCGCGGTGATTGCGCTTCTCATGCAGGGTGCTCTCCCCCGCAACGAATTCAAGACCTTTACAGGCCTTCCACCTCGATCTGCTACTGACGAACTGACCCGGTTGATCAAGACCGGAATTGTCGTCAGCCCCACCCCAAAGTCCCGCACTTTGGAGCCGGGGCTGCCCGCCTGGTTTGCGCAGGACATCTTCCCGGATCTTCACCGTCGTTTTCAGTGAAGAGCGAGCTTGGCTTACTTCTACTCAGCCAAGTACAGCCGGTGGGTCTGCTCGATCTGCTGAATGAGGTTCTGATCCGTCATGCCGGCCAGGCCTGCAAACTCCCGCCAGCGGCTGACCGCATCGGCCACTTCCTTGATGACCTTTTTCCCATCCAGCTTTGAAATGTGCTTCGAGACCGCCAGCAGGTCATCGACCGTGAAGTTGTCCCGCTTGCCGTTGAGAGTCATCTGGTGGGACGAAACCCAGGGCGAATCCGCCCGGTACGCCCAGCACATGTCATAGGCCGGCGTGAGGTGCCAGACACCATCGCGCCACACCTGGAAGGCGATGTTGCGCGTGTGATCGTCCTGGTTGCGGGCAATCACGTTGAATACCATCCGCCGATAGAGCTCGATCTGCTCTTCGCGATCCAGGCCGAGGTCCCGGCAGACTTGCAGGGCCTCCTCGTAGCTGTATCCGCCCGGCATTGTGTAGTCGGCCTGGTCCATCGCACAGAGCGTCTGCACGTGCAGTTTGTCGCCGTCCTCCAGCCTGTCGAAGCGGCGCGTCATGAAGTGCGCCCGCGGGCCGTCGATGTACAGCCGACACTCTGTCATCTGCACGCCTGCGGCGATCGCCATGAGGTGGTAGGCGTACTCGACTCGCCCGAAGCCGGCCGGATCACCAAGGGCGCTAGCCCCGCTGCTCACGTCGAACTTGAAGAGCCAGTAGCTGAAGCCCTCAGGGGCCTCAATCTGCCCTGAGCAGATATCACCCGTCGCCTCATTGATGGCGATGATCGCCTTCGGGCGTTGCCCGCCGGCGGAGGAACCTACCTGAAACAGGTGCTTGAGCGCTTCATCCTCAGCCTCTGACTTCAGCTCCAGGTGCAGGCCATCGAACTGGGTTCTGCGCTCCTCCAGGATTCGCCCTGCAAGCTCCACCAGAGACTCCAGCTGGAGTTTTTCTGACTTGTTGCTGGCCTTTTCCAAGGCCGGCCGAAACTCCAGGGCGCCCATCCCGCGTGAACCGATGTACAGCAATCTTTCCACGGGAGAGAACTGGCGAGGATCTCGGCCGCTGGCCGCCAGCCAAGCGTCGATCACCGCGTTACCGAAGTCGTCGGGGAGGCAGTCAGACAGGCACGGCGGCAGGGACTTGAACGCCTTGGGGTTCAGCGACGGAAAGGCGTACACCTCACCGGGTACGGCCGGCATTGTCAGCGGCGCGATTTCCAAGCCTATTTCCGTAAAGGCCTGGTCGAATTCGAAGGTGCCGGTTGCCGGCGATTGGGTGTCATCCCAGAACACAGCACCTACCAGGGTATCCCAGAGGTACACCTGAGCTATTTTCGCCACGTCACTTCCTCGGTATCAGCAATGGTTGCTCGCCACGCTTGCTCAATTCGCCGCCTGGCTTGTGAACTACTATTTTCCCGGTTCGGGCCTGCCCGCCGCGCGAACTGCCGGCGGCGCGAATGCGGGTGACCTTCCCTGTCTTGGCCACCTCAAGGGGGCTGACGCGCGGTGCGGCGAGAAGACCGCTCATGAGGTCAAGGCTGTTGAGCTCTCGCAGCACGGCGATCAGGAGCTGGAGCGTCCCCCGCCCCTTCTCCAGCTTCTGGATAGTGGGTACGCTGACCCCCACCAGGCTCGCTATGTCGTCCTGAGTTATGCCCTTGCGCAAGCGCCGCTCACGCAGTGCTTCACCCAACTGCAGGGCAATTGCATCATCGCTTAGTCGCTGGATTCGCATAACAACAACCTTTCTTTGCTTTCAGCCGCCAATTTACGACCAACACAAAGATTTCTTTGTGTTATGACGATCTTAGCAGAGATTCATCATTCTGCACGTAAGGCAAAGGATTCTTTGTGTCACCTCGGCGATTCCGCCAATAACAGAAAGATTTCTTTGCCTTAACTACGCAAGACACACAAGGCACTTTAGCGGCGCTCCCCTCTACCCTCACCCTTGCTGATCGGCCGATGCTGGATGCTATGATGCAATCTCATCGTGCCCGCAAGGCACATGCGGGTTAGCTTCGCCCGGCCTAGGTCGAAGAAGCACATCACACAAACCCATCAGGGGCTCAAGCCCCTATGGGGCCTGGGCTCCTTCTCAAACCTGAAGGAGCTACACATGCAAAAGTTCACCGTCATCTCGATCAACGAGAGCACCGGCCAAATCGTTTCGTACCACGTCTACGCCGAAAACTCCCTGCACGCCTTCTCCACCGCCGCGGCGATGAGCGACTACCTGACCATGGTTGCCGCTTTGCCTGGCTGGCAGGAAGAAGACAAGGGCGTGTACTTCCCTGGCGAAAGTCCGGTCGATAGCGAGACTGCTCTTGGCCAGCCGGAAGTCTTTGGCGCCCCTGTTTGCCAGGTTACGGAGGCAGAGATTGCCGAAGTTCTGCGGGCCTATTCCCTGCGCGTGAGCAACACGCAAGGCGATTCGTTCGAAGAGATGGCAAAGAAGCTGATCGACGATCTGGACGCTGGCGACATCATCAGCACCGCTTTCGAGAAAGTGCCGGCGGACGCTGATGCAGCCGCTTGCAAGAAGGCAGTGTTCGATGAAATCCATGCGGCACTGGTCAAGGAAGGAATCATCGAGTTCTGACCAAACCAGCGCCTCACCAACAACCCTTGGGGGTCATATGCCCCTACGGGGCTGTGACTCCCTCCTGATTTAGGAAGGAGCAGCGATGAACAACCAAGCAGTCACTCAAGCCATCATGGCCAGCGAAGCCCGGTCGATTTCCGGTATCAAGTTGGCGGTACCGGAGTTGTTCGCCGATCCTGGCTTCCAGGATTTCGTGAACAAGTCTCCGGTCATGACCTGGCACGATAAAAAAGGCCCCATCAATCCTGACGATTGGGCCGATGTCGTGGTCTTCGTCGATCCCAGCCTCACTGGCGAGGGAACTGACAGCGATATGCCCTACTGGGATGTCATTGTCGAGAAGCTGAAGGCTGCGCTGGGGGGAGCCCACACCCAGGGGCAAGCGCATATGAGTGAGCACCTGGTCGTGGTGTTGACCAACCTCTAAACAGCAAAAGCCCCGCATCTGCGGGGCTTTTTGCTTTCTGCACTGGGTCGCTGGTTGACGTTGACGTGGCGCTACCGTTCTACCTCATCTTGAGGTTCGGGAATGTCGTTTGCCACGCTCTTGATCCAGGTGAGATCGATACTGGGGTTCATGATCTTGATGAGGTAGAACGGTGCTTCAGCGATGACGCCCCCAACATAACGACCGCCGGGTCCATTCTCAACATAGAGCGGTATCACCAGTATTGAGACGATAACGACAGCAGTCCACGTATTGTCGACCTTCATGCTGAGCAGTTCCGACACTACTCGCCACCATGCCTGAAGGACACCCAAGCCGAGGATGAGCCCCATGACACCTACGAGCAACGAGCCCAAGCCGTTTCCACTGGCGATCGCCATCACCCCGCCGGCCGCAAAGGTGATGAAGAGCGCACCAAGAACGGCTGATGCCAGCAGAACAGGAATGACCTTTGTATGCCGGTAGGTGTTCCAGACCGAATAGAACATTTCTAACCCATCCTCCAAATTACCATGCAATTAAGCCGGCAGTGACACCACGGTGCAGGACACCCCTTCAAAGGTCCACTGCCAGCGCTGCCGATGCCCGTCGACTTCAACGTCCAGCTCAGAACCACCCTGGTCAGCCACTACCGTGGCCTCCTCGCCCCGGTAGTCGATAACGGCGCCAGCGGGCAAAGCTTCGCGATCTTTGTCTCGGTCGTCTGCAGGATCTGCCGACGGCGTACCGCGCCATTCTTGGTACATAGCCAGCCCACGCTTGAGGTCCACCACCCCGTTCTCAGGCAGCTTGATCGCCCCCATCTCCAGAGCCATCTGCAGCGGCGCAGCAATCACTGCCATCGCATCCTCGAGCTGGACGTACGCCGCGGCCAACTCGGCCGCAGCATGACGTGCCTGCTTATGGCCACGTTTGAATGCCTGGCGCTCGCCATGGAGATCAGAGTCGGGCTCACAGGCCAGCCTCATAATGTTGTCGTGAAGATTCGGCACTTTTCCCTCCTCCGCTACCAATTCTGCCAGCCGTTACCGGTTCGACGGATCATTGCGACTTTTACCAGCAAGCCGATCCCAATCAAGAGCATCGCAAATCCACTGAAGGTCAGCAGTCGATTCTCAAGAAAGCCAAGAAGTGGCAGCTCCAGATATCCACGCATCCCGACCGAAAAGCCAAAGGCTCCGAGGGCAGTAGTTATGGCCACCAAGGCAATGCCGAACAACTGCCGCTCAACGCGAAGACGAAGACGCTCTTCGCTGATTGGATCACCCTGCCCAGCTGAGGACCGACTGAGCGGAAGGCTGGCGGTACCGAGCAGATAGCCGCCGACAGCGCCAGCGATGGCGGTGAGAGCAGGCAGCGCCATCGTCAGCGCCTCTCGGGTACCTGGGGTCAAGGATGTTGCGAATCCGCCAAGAGCCAGGCTGACGGCCAGGCCGGCGGCGCAGCCGGAGGCAATGACCATGATGATTGCTAAATTGAGCCGTACGCTACTCATCTGGGGCATCCCTCTTCAGGCCAACAGCACGGATTCGAGCACGGCCAGGCCGAGCGGGGAAAAGTTCACGTCAAAGCAACGGTCGTCTGCATCGAGCTTCTCCGGCATTGAGGCGATGATCCCTTTCTCACGGCAGGAGGCGGCAACTCGAAACTCGGTGCGTGCGCACTCAACGCCATCGCCTTCGGAAAGGTCGCTGTCAAAGGTGAGCAGAAACAGCCGTTGGGGTTCGGTCAGCTTGCGAGCGATCTTTTCGGCCTGCAGCTTGAGCAGGTGCGCCTGCACCTCTTCTGCTGGAATCTCTGCCTTGGCCCATGCAGCGAAAGAGGTTCGCGTGCTGCTCGATTCCTGGCCAATATCAGTTGCCGCTTTGGCACTCAGGCAGCGGTACCGCAGGCAGTCATCGTCCTCGACACCGTCATAGAGCTTGTACTGCGGGCCTTCGTCCAGCACCTCGCGCACGCCAATCTTGCCGTCGCTGTAGAAGCGGCCCTTACCGATTTCAGCTTTCTTCATGATCCTTCACTCGGTCATTTCGAATTGTGTGGAATAGCTGGCGTCACCAGCCGTTGCGGGCGCAGCCTGGGAGGTGGTTACACGCAGGGCCTCAAGCGCCAGCGCGTGGAATTTTTCGAAGAACAGCGGGGCCAGGGTTTCGTAATCCGGGCGGCTGTCCAGAGGGAAGCCGATCGCCTCGTCCAGGTAGTCGGTCAACTCTTGCGTCTTGTCGTGCACCGCGCGGAATTCATCTTCATGCAGCCGAATGGCCATTTCGGTGCTGTTCAGCCCCTTCACCGCCGCGACATAGAAGCTGCAAAGCTCAATATGCCGCATCGCCTTCTCGGCCCCATCCTGACGGCCGTGAGCGTTGCTCATCAGGTAGCGGTTGATGGGGAATTGACAGAAAAGCCAGCTGGCCTGCTTGAAAAGATCCATGGGAGAGGTCCTTGAGTGACTGGGAATAGCCTCTCATGGAGCACTTGAAGTGCAAGTGTCCATCCGCCCCCGGATAGGTGGCGAATCCAGTTCAAACGGTGCCGAAACTTTGGACGATGCTCTCTGACAGCGTTATGAGGCCCGCCAGCTGATTCCGCGCAGATTGAGCACGGCTAGCATGGGCCTTCACATGGTCACCAGAATCAGCATTGATGGTGGCCAGCGAGTATTCGAGGCCATTTTCAGCACGATCCAGGTACTGGTGGAGATTGACCAAGGCATCACCGGGCAGCTGCTGCGCGACTGTGCGTACGGCCTGTAGGGCTGCCTCCATTTCTATGTGGGCCTCCGTAGCCTCTGCCGGGTCAAGCTGGATCCACCCATTGACAGCTGGCTCATGCAGCCCGGCAGCGAACAGCTCATTGCCTTTGGTGCACGCGAGGACGACTTGGCGAATAGCCTCTTGGATCAACTGGACTGCATTCATGGACGACTACCTAGCTTGCAAGCGCCGGATGGATGAAGGGAGCGTGCTGAGTTGGCAGCGGAAGGCTCTTCGAGGCAAGTCGCCGGCGAGCAGCCTGAGCCTGCTTTCTGGCATCGGCCTCGGTCTTGAAGGGCACGACGTAAACTTCACAGAGTTCGTAGTCCGGAGAGGACACCGGGCCTCCAGTAGACCAAGACCCATTCGGGAAGCGCACCACAGTAATTTTGCTCATCAGGATGAATTCCTATGTGAAATGCCTAGTCGGCCTGGCCAAGCTATTCACGGTGTACCAGGTCGATGATGGAATTGTCCCATACAGCCTGAAAGCGCAAGCCTGTACTTGTCAGCTACGAGCGGCCGCCGGGCAACTCAATCCTGAAATAAACCTACTGCAGGGGATCCAGCATCACAGCAGAGCCTGGTGCTTCCGGCGCATGCAGATCGGCGTAGATGCTCTCTGCAAGTGCAATATCCTCATCCGTCAGGTGCTGGAACAAGCCCGTCCGCTTACGCTGGGAGACACGCCCGCTGTTCTCGTAAATCACCGCGATAAGCAGCTCAAGATCACGGTTTGATAGGTCAAGCTCGCGATTCAGCTGCTCTTTGAACCTATCACGCCGGACCAGATGGCTGACCTCATCACGCATGAGCCCGTCCAGAACCCGAGCAGCGCTCTTATTGACCTCTCCCTGCAGATCAGTGATGTCCAGGTGAGCGAACAGATGGGCATGCGCCTCCTCCAACTCAGGGTCGCTGGCCAAGTCCACACGGTGGTACTGCGTGGCGCTAAGTAGCCGGCGTGACAATGCGTCGAGCGTGCCGATGTAACTGTCCAGGTTGACCAGCAGGCCGGCAGAGATAGGCATGATGATGCCCTGCAGTTTGAGACCCTCATTGGCCAGGATGTCCTGCATGATGAAGCGGGACAACCGGCCGTTGCCGTCCATGAAAGGATGGATGTAGATGAAGCTGTGCGCGATTGCGTTTAGCTTCACTAGCGCTGGGGCATCGCTGCGCATGACGCGCTCACGCATGACGAACCACTCTTCCATCATCTCAGGCACTGTTTCGGGCGCCGGCGGGATCAGGTGGATGAGATCCCCGCGGCCGAGCCAGTTTTGCAGATGCCTGTATGCGCCAATGGACGGATCGGGGCGCCCGGTGCCGAGGGCTATCCGGTGGATGTCGAACAGAAACTCCTCATCCAGCGGGCGTTGGCCCGCCTGCTCCAGCACTCGCACAAAGCGCAAGATTCGATCGGGAGCCGGGCGTTCGTGCTCGATCTCGTAGGAACTGCGGGTCTCTGTCGTCAGCAGGTACTGCGCCGCTCTGGCAATCTCGGTGACCGAGAAGTCGACCATCTGGTCATGCATGCGCTCAACTATTTGCGCATTCAAAAGACTGTCGTCGGCCCAGCCTTGGCGGCTAATCAGCGCTGAAAGCTGAGGCGTTCCAAGGAGATTCATCCGCACGCGATGCCTACGAGACATCTCCTCTGGGCCGGTGAAATACTTCTCTGGTGGGAGCAGGTGCTCATAGGGAATGTTCTGTGCCGCGTCGGGCAGAGGCAGCGGGTGGCCTGCAATTTTCTCGCAGATGTACCAGAGCCGGCGCAGATAGCCGCTGGCTGGCTTCTCAGCAATTGCCGCAGCCAAGTCATCCCGGACAGCGGGAATCTGGAATGCGCGCTCCAGGACGCCCAGATTTACCCCTTCGTACGAGAGCGCAAAGAGCATCTGGTCGACGGGGCGGTGCTCTCTGGCGTACCCCTTGGTGAAAACCTCTACTTTCACACCACCGGCGGACTTAGAGAGCGCTGGGCGGGAGCCTATGACACACTCACGATCAAGCGGCACGCAGCGAAGATCGAGGGCGTTGATCAGCCAGCTGTATCCGGCTCGCTCAATGGGTTGCCGCATGGCGAATTTCCTATAGAAAGCGCGGGAAAATTATAATTTACACGGTTTCATGGGAAAATCTTATAGCTATACATCCGGTCAAAGGGCTACGAGCGGCCGACGAGCAACCCAGCCCTCAGGCTCATCGTTGAAGGACGCCAGTCTGCTGTACTCGTGAAGGCATGCCGAGGTGTCCTCGTAGCAGAACCGCTTCTGGTAGGCGAGTTCACGAGTGACGCCGAGGCAAATTGCGTAGGTGAACATGAGTGGTAGCACACCCGCATATGTGCCATCTGGGAGGCGCTTTGCGCCGACGAAACGCGCGTCAGGACCTCGCATCCACTCTGTGAATTCGTCTTGTTGCCCTGCCCCATTGGGGTTGAGGGTTTCGTGTACGGACTCCATCAGCCCATATTCCCTGTTTTTCGTACTGCGCCGCAGGGTGCCATGGTTTGCCAGAAAAACAAGCGGTTCATTCAGCCCTATTCAGGGGCCTCCGGCTGTCATCGCCACGGCAATGCACTCTGGTCATTTTCCCGGAACTGTTTGATGAAGGCCTCTCTCGCTTTCTGGGCGCTCTCGTGAAGATCCATCTCGAGCTTCATAAGCTCATCCCGGCCAAACAGCCCAAGATCGCGACAACTCTGCAGGTACCCTTTGAGTTCGCGGGAGACCATGAATGCGTTGATGGGATAGTCCTGGTTCCGCATGTGCACCAGCAAACTGTGCACATGCCCCCTGGCGATAGCGGCGAGATCCTCTGTGCGGTGCTGGTGCTGGGCAAGGGCTTCCTTGAACAGCTCAGGCTCCAGAGCCTCCGCTGGCCACTTCTCATCGGGGCCCAGGCAGGTTGCTAAGCCCGTCAGGGCATGAGCTGCTCTGGCTTCCTCGACACACCCAGCCCCGTGGGAGCAGTTAACGCAGCCTGGCAACTGGGAGTACCGCTCAGCAACTTCGTTGTTCAACCGGCGCCGAGCCTGGTCCCACTCCTCCCCACGGCGAGCGTGCTTGCGGACATACTCATCATCGAGGTCCTGCGGATTGACCGTGCCGTCCGCCATCACTGAGCCAGCGCCAGCAGTTGCTTAATGTCCTGGTCATTGAGCATGAACACGGGCGCAGTACCGCCGCCTCCGGTCGTCCCCATGAGCACCAGATCGGCGTAGAGACAATTGGTCAGCGCGAAACCATGCCTGGCACCGGGCGCTTCGTATTTCCCTTTCAGCTCCAGGCCTGCGCGTTCGTAGAAGGGCACCAGCTCATCTCTGCAGAGCAGGCAAGTCCCGCGCGGATCGTCCAGAAGCATCTTTAGCATCTGGGAACCAAGACCATGGCCGCGGTACTGCTCATAGACGAAGATTTTGTGGCAGTAGCGAGGGAAAGCCGGATCTGGATGGACGAAGAGCAGCGCATAGCCGTACAGGCAGCCATCTTCGTGGCTTATCACTACCTTTAGGTGCCCAGCCCGGTAGCACTCCTCGAGTATCCCCTGGACGTGCTTGATCGCTTTCCGGGTTTCCTCTTCCGAGAAGCCAAAAAACTGCATAGCAAGGTCTGGCTGGGCCAGAAGATCCTGAAGAATGCCCTTGGCGTCATTCTCCAGAATCGCGGGGAGGAAGGTGTCGATCAGTTGTTGATCATTTACAGGCGTGCCTGTCATCGCGGATCGCTCCAGCTGCAACCGGATCGCCGGCGCAGCTGGTGCGGGCGTGCCAGGGTTGTCGGTGTCTTATGGCTAGGCGCCGAGGTTAACCGTCAATCCTGGCTGCCGTCACGCGATAAGCGCCGACCTTCGCGTCAAGGTAGCCACCATCAACGGTGAACTCGATGAGCGTCCCGTAGACCAGCTCACCCTTGCTTTCTTCCATCAGCACGTCCGGGTTGTCGTTATTAGCGAAGACCCATCCCACGATGCGGGTTTTGCCCCCTCCGATCGTTCCAACGCAGGCCTTCTGAGTCACTTCCACCTGGTTGTCGGGCTTCATGTTGACCACGCGTTTCTTACCCGACGTGCAAAGACCAGACTGCACGCGGAACGAGAAAACCGGCTCGTTGACGACAGCGCCAGTGCTGTCCACCAAACTCGCCGTGACCGAAACCTGCCAGTCAGGATCATGGCCACCCAGCGGGTTGGGCACATAGGCCGGTGTGTGAACGTCGATGCTCAGTGGCTTCTTGACCGGCTCCTGAGCCTGGACGCCCATGATGACGAAAGACGCAAGGACCGCGGCAACCATTTTGGTAAACAGTTTCATGGGGTTTCCTTAGTTTGTGGATGATTAGAGAGGCTACGAAAAATGGCGCGCAGGTTAGCCCGCTTGACGGCTAGCGATGCGATTTTCAGCTTCCTGGAATGCTTCACGCAGATCGCAGCCAGACTGGGAGCGGTACCACTTCACCCAGGCCACGTTCGGACGGCCTTGCTTTGCAAGTTCAGGCTCGGGACCAGCGGTATCACGCTCTTCTTCCCGCTTCTTCTCGGCTCGCTTGCGATGGAGTCTGAAGGAAACGGCCGATGCATCGTGGTAGAAGTCGATGCACAGCTCCCCGGAGGCGATGGTATTGGCTACGGATACATGTTCGCCCTCGAGGGTAATAGCGAAGGCTTGCTTCTCTTCGTCCCAGTTCAGCTCAAAGCCTTTGTAGTGGTGCTGAGCGACCATAATCTTCTCCAGATCAGCAACATATAGCCCGCCCCCATGCTGATATAACCGCATGGGGAGATTCATGAGTCCATCGTACTAGCAGCCGTGAAACTGCAAGCCCGCTTGCAGCTCTATGAGGGATGTTTTAGGCCTTGCCTGCGTCCGGGATTAGCAATCCAAACCGTCAGCGGTAGCTGATAGTCAGCACAGAATGGTCACGCGCAACTTTCTGAATGCGGGTCACCTCTTCAGGCGTGAGAGGCTCCAAGTAGGCTTCCAAGGTTCGACCGGCCGAGCAGGGTTTCACACAGCGCACTGCCCAGAGGTACGCGGTGGCAGAGTCCTGGTTGACGTCTGCCAGGGCCGCCAGATCACCAGCAGCGCTTACTGCACCCTTCTGCCAAGCCTTTTCCAGGCTTGCCCTGGCCAGAGTGAAGTCCTGCTGGGTGAGTACGCCATTCGTGTACATCCGGCCGGCCTGAAGGAGCGCGGCCGCGGATGCATCATCCTGTTTGGCTGCCTCCAGGATCAGCACCGCCGCCTTCTGCCGCAATGCCGGCGTGACAACGTCGCCCTGACCAAGGGAGAAGAGCCTGCGAATAGCCCACGCCTCACCTCTTTCGGCACCAGCGAGCAGCATCCCGGACATCTCGTTGAGTGCCCACTTCTTCACCTCAACGAACTCGGGGCTTTGGCAGCTGGGGATGGTCAGCACGCGATCGCACTCATGTGCCAGCTGGTCGAACTCCTCGTCCAGATTGTCGAACGCACTCTCCGACGGGCCGCTGGCCATCGCTGCCCGCACGGCCTGCGCGAGTCGCTCTGATTTGGTGCCGTGGCCGCAAGCTGCCAACCCAAGGGCCAGCCCTAGAACGACAATGCCCCGCAGCGCACTTGCTGATACTGCCTTGAACATGGATTGCCTCATTCGCCTCTACCTGCAGTCAGGTCTCATCTGTAAGGCACCATCTTCCCCGTCATCGAACTGCCTGGGGCAGCAATCCGCCCCTGGACGGGGGCTCAACTGCTGCGCAAAGGGTCTTTGTTCCCTGGATAATCCGAGCTATACCCATCAGCAAATCGCGCAAGGACTCTGCAGTGACGAAGATTGCGATCAGTGACCAATATGAGATCCACCCTGCAGTAAAGATCCCCCTCTTGGTACTAACGGTAATTCTGTCTATAGCCGCCTTGGTCACAGCAGGCAGCTCATTAGGAACGAAACTGGGCTTCCTCTCGAGCACGCTTTGCATGATTTCTTTATGCCTATGTGTCGTGCCCTCTCTGAAGGTGTGGCGCCGAGTGTCTGATGCGACCGAAAATGAGAGTTGAAGAGACCATGGAAGCTGTGCACCTTCAGGAGAGTATTGACTCGACCATGCCACGAAGAAGCCTGATACGAAGCCTGGTTTCCGCTGAGCTGAGACCCACTGTTTCGAGCAACGACGAGTCGCGACGGGTCGCGAAACTGCTGCTGTGTCTGACAGAGATCGGAGTAAGAACAGGGGGCCTGAGTACACCAGAACTGGTGAGCGATCTGTTGTTTCGTCTAGAAGCCGCCCTCCTGAGGCGCCCTTTGAGCGTGCAGGGCTATCTGCTACTTCTCCGGGTCGATACTGAGAAGTATCTGATCAGGCACCTCAACGATATGACTGAAGGTGATCCACACGAGGCCTTAAGGTCCGTCCTTACGTCTGCTGCAGCTGTTGAGCAAAGGGTGGAATCGTTAGCAGAGTCCTTGCTTTCTGAGATTTCCTCAGTAGAGCAAAATGGGCCGTAATCCCGAGAGTGGACCGGCCTCTAGTGCTCGCTGCGGGTAGCTAGCAAGATCGCGACGGTTACGCCGGTACCGTCGAACTCATTGCAGAATGGGCCGTGCCACTCCAGGTCCCAGCCTGGGAGCAAGTCTTTACCCTTCAGAGAGGCTGGGAGAATGGCCACCAGGCGTCCGTCATCCTTGAGTAGGCCCGCGGCTGCCTGCAGGTGGAGCGTCGCGCGATTATTGGCGAACGGGGGATTGAGCACGATGCGGTCGAAATGCTCAGTGCACTTAGGCGCCCAGGCTAGGAAATCCGCTTCGATTGCTTTGTACCCCTTGCTGGCCAGCACCTTGCAGCGCATGGCCGATATCTCGATGCAGGTCGTGGTCTCAGCCGGCATTTTTGCAGCCAGGGCACCGTTTCCGGCTGATGGCTCTAGGCACCTGTGCCCCTCCCGAATATCAGCCAGCTCCTTCGCGAAGTCGGCGAGGCGCTCGCGAGTCGGGTAGTACTGGTGGCTCTTATCATCCGGCAGCATCCCGCTGATCGCTACCTGGGCGATCGCCGGCTGCGGGTCGTAGTCGAACTCGTACCAGACGAACAGGTTGATGTTATGCCGGACGCCGCCCAGGGCCTCCAGAACCTGATACGCCTCCTCCACCCGTGGATTGGAGTCGAAACGGACGGCATAGGGGTTCTCGGTCACCCGGCGGTAACGGATCTCTCCAGGGGTCTTGGGATCCATCAGAAGCGAGATCACTTCCTGTGGCAGCGACTTGCTGAGTACCGGAAAGTCCTTCGGTGGGCGCTTAGGCTTCGTACGGAAGCGGGAGGGAATGGCCAGCGGGTATAGATGCGCCAGCAAGCTGTTCATCCTCACCGCCAGCTCAGGGTGCACGTCGCAGTGCACGGTACCGACCTTGAACATCTTCATGCGCAAGGCGCCGCCATCTACGGAGTGCCATTCCCCCGTGCGCTGGCTGAGCAGTCTCAGCAGCTTGTACCCGTTACTGGCCTTCTGTTCCGAATGTCCCATGAAGCGAGCAATCACGTTGCGCAGATCGGAGATATAGCCGGCCTTGCTCTCCGCATAGTCGATGATGAAGCGCGAAGTGAAACCCGCCGGGTTATTGGTGACGTGCGTCTTGGACAGGGCTTGGAAAATGCCATCGACCCGCTCTGCGAAGTAAGTGCTCCGCGAAGCAAGCATGCTCTGGAGCGTGCTGCGGACGACGTTCTCTTCGAATGGTGGGGTGGTAAAGCTCTTGATCTGCTCAGACCACTCCTCTCGCCGCTTGTAGGGCATGTACTCCAGGACGTCTGTCAGATTCAGCAGCTCGTTCCAGTAGCAGCCGTTCAGATGCCCGATGGCACCGTCTACTGAGTAAAGGCCGGCAACGCCACTACGGAGTACCGGAGAGAAGTTCTCTGCGTTGCCCGCCATGAAGTGGCTCAGTGCACTACGGTAGGCGGGAGTCTGGATGAACTCCCCCACCGCCTGGATGCTTGCTGCCTCTGCGTTGTAGCGGGCCAGCAACTGGTCGACAGCATCAAAGGCCACCGGGGCGAAGAAGCCCTCGCAGACATCGTCAACCAGTTCCCCAGCAGCAGCGGCTACTTCTGGAAGCTCCACCCGCACGGCGTCTGTGGAAGTGAAGATGTCCTGCTGAATGGTCACGGTGTGTTTCCCCGGCGGATGAACTGGTCACCAGGCTCTCACCATTTCCAAAAGTGCAACCCCACCCTCTCCGACCTAGGCCAGGTAGGCCCGGATCGATGCCTCACAGCCCTCCGGCCATTTGACGTAGGGCTTAACGTTCCCGGCCAGCCCCTTCTTCTCGATAGAAGCAAAGTACTTGTCTACCGAACGGCCAATGCGGATGTAGGCTTTGTCTCTTTCCTTATCCATCATGGTCGGATGACCTGGAATTAGCTTGGGTTTCACACCAGCAAGCAGCCAGGCAGGACTGACTCCCAGCAACATCATCCCGCAGACGAAGTCACGTTGCAGATCAATCTGCCCAGCCTCGAAATCTTTGATCTCCCTCTTCATGTACCCGGTGACATCACCAATCTCGGCGAACCTCAGGCTCCCAGCTTTTCTTGCCTTCTTCAGCCTCTTACCCAACGCGACCAGGTGCTTGATATAGCTCTCAGCGTCGATTACTTGCGATTTCCCTGGGACCACCTTTTTCTGCCCTTTCATTGCCACCTCAGATCTGTGCTTTTTGGGGTTACGCCATACTGGCAAGCCAGAACTTAGAGGCTCGTTTGGCCACGGAGCAACTACCAGAACGGTAAGGGCAAAACGCAAAAAAGGGCTTTTCCGCACGAATTTCTGCGGTCTTTTTCGCCATAGATAGAGATAGCTCTCTGACTACTGACATATGGCGCAACAGCGCGATATTGCGGTCATGTTGAGCCGACGAACGGTCGTATCCGAGCCGGAATCTGAGGGGATCTCAGCGAGTTTGCGAAGTGCTCGGCTACGACTCTGCGTCGAACATCGGGCGCTGGCGCTGGCGCTTGAGGTTCGCTAGGGGCAGAAAATGGGGCTGGGGAATGCCATCCCAGGTGTGCCATTCCCATCCGTGGCACTTGTGGGGTTCAAGAGTCGCGGGGGCCTGGTCATCTTCCAGCTTCGCCAAGGCCCAAAGGGTGACGAAGTGCTTTCCCTCAGATGCGAAAATGTCGTTAGTGGCCATCTCGCACTGCGTGATTTCTCCAAGCCGAAGGCCTGTTTCCTCCAGCACTTCACGGCGAGCACATTCTTCGACGGTTTCCCCAAATTCAAGGCGGCCGCCAGGTACTGCCCAGGCCCCTTCACCATGGGAGCCTTTTCTCCGCCCGACAAGCACCTTGCCCTCTCGGCAGATGATGACGGCTACACCCACTCCTACCGCATTGCTCATCACCATCTCCTAGTACCCAGGTGGTGCGCCGTTGTATTCCGCGGTCGCTTTGAGAAGAGTGTGCATTGTTGGCGGCGTGACGTCCTCAACCTCGCCCAGCACGGCAAGCTTGCTGACGAGGTCAGCGTAAGCAGTATCGATCTGGTTGTATGGCACTTCCCACTGAAGGCCGATAAAGCCGGCGTTGGTGTCCGCGTTATTCGGCGCGAGCCAGTGCATCGCCATGGGATCAGTAATGAACAGGCTGCCCCGGAAGACACCCATTCTGATGTTCTTCTTGCGCGGAAGAATTTGGTTGTAGCTGTGGTCTGCCTGAATCGCCAGAGTGATGAACATCAAGCCTTCAAAGTCCGGGTCAACGTGCGGCCACGCATCGCGGCAGTATATCCAGCAGGTGGCGGAATTTAGAGGCTCTGGCAGTTGGTCGATACCAGCTGTGCAGATCTCAATCTCATTTGCATAGCATCCATGAGATACCTCGTTAGGAATTTCCAGGGACCACAGCCCCTCCCAATTCACTTTCGCCGCTTTCATGCCCGCCTCAACACTTCGGTTCTCGTAGGGTTTCAGTTTCTCATCGGCCGGATAAACCGCAAACTCAAACAACCAGCTGATCTGGCCCTGGGTCTAGAGGTTGCATTCTCCCGACCTGCTGGATAATTCAACGGAATGGGAGGAAATCTCCCGAACATGACCAGTTCAGACGAGGATCTACCAAAATGAGCAATGGCGTTGTTTTGACCGAAGACCAGAGCAGCTCGGAGCTGATGAAGCTGGCGGCGGGAACCCCGATCGCCGTTCAAGTCGACGGCCTCTGGTGGGCCTATGTGAGCGCCGGAGAAGGCAATGTCACCCCTGTCGGCAAGACCAGCTTCGATGACCAGGACAAGGCCTTGCAGGCAGCTCGCGACCACGCCACTGCCCAGCAGCAGTAATTGCCTCTCACGCATTCAGCCAAAGGAATTCCCATGGACGCCGCTCTCCGCTGGACCCCGCAATCGCCCTGCCCGCTGGCAAAAAATGACTGGGTACTGGAAAAGAACATTCAGCATCCGCAGATCGGCAAGGTCGAAGACTGCTACTGGGACGGTTCTTCCCAGGAGTGGGTGATGGATATTGCCCTGTATGGGCCTGAGGGCAACTTTATCGGCCGTTCCTCGCCGGCGATGGGTGGGCCGGAGTACCTCGAGCCTGCGGTTCCCGTTGCCTATTGGGAGCGAATTGAAGAGCCCACCTTCCCGCTTCGCCGCGACACTACCGGCTTTCGCGACTGGCGCGATGGAACCGTGAAGATCGATTTCCGCACTGAGTAAGCTGCCGGCTACTGCTTGCATCTCTGACAACCAGTGTGAGCATGGGGTATCCCTGGAGATACCTCATGCACCTCAACCGCGAATACCTCTGCTGCGCTGACGCCCAACAGGCTGCCAGGCACCTAGCCCAGTCCCAGCCCCTCCCACACGATCTGTCATCACACCGCGACGCGGCAGAGTACATCCTGTCAGCCATTGCCGAAGGCTGGTTCATGCTTCCCTACTGGCGCGAACCTGCCTCCTACAGTCGCGAGCAGTTTGGCGAGATTCACCATCACCTCCAGCACCATCCCGGTCTGCCCGCCGCCATAAAGGCCGCAGAGGCAGCGGTTAACCATGCCAAAGAGGTCTTCAAGGGCCCCCTCTTCGAGCTGTTTGGCTCATACCGAAACAACCGATTGCCTGATCCATTGGTAATGGCAAAGAACGCGCATCAGTCCTGCCCTCGTAAGCCTCTGGATTTTTCTGCCTGGGTGTTCACCGCGCAGGAATTCTGCGACCTGGTGGACGACGTCTCTGCCAGATGCCAGCACGTGCACCAGCTGGCTGACGTCATTACCTGGCCAGGTATGCTGGATGAGGCAGCGTGCTTAGGGGGCAAGGTCGACAGGTTGCGGGCCATTGGACGCCCTGACTGGATCACCCCCATCGTGAAGTCTGTGCACTACTCCTACCTGTCCAGCTCATGCGACGCAGAGCTCAAAAGGCTCGTAGCTGGGTTCAGTGACGGCCGGGCCTTTGTTGAGTTCGTAGCCCGCGATCGTCAGGCCAGGGACTCAGAAAACCAGGCCAACTGGCGTGCGACCAAAGCCATGATCCGAAATGTCGCCGCGGTCCTGGCCGATGCGAAGAGCTACCACCAGGCGGTACTGACCAAGCTGCTGCGGCGCGATCTCGGACGACATTTTTGCGTCAAGACCGTCCACGGACTCGAAGGGACGCGACTGGTGATCACCACAGATACTCATCTTGAGCTTGGCGATAACGCCAAGATCACCGCACCTTTCGACCTGGTGAACTGGGTGCTGGCGCTAGACGATGCCATGGCTAAACAGGCGGATGACGTGTTCGGCTATTGGGAAGCCTGCAAAGCAGCCGATGCTGCGCTTGCAGCCATGTATGCAGCTGAAACAGTTCATGACATGGCAGTCAGTGCATCTAGTTAGCCTCCTGGCATCTTTGCTCGCCAGCAGCGCGACCTATTACACGCACAATTCAACGCACAATATTACACAACATATAGCGGCTATTTTCGCAATGTTGCACAACATATAGTGATCTATATACTTCTCAAATCCGCAGAAACTACCTGCGTAGTTCGAGATAGAGGTTTATTCCCGTGAGCGCACTACTTAGCCGCCCTGAACAGGCCGTTTCCGCAACCGCTATGGCTCGCTCATTTGGAGCTCGGTTGAAGGATGTCTCCAGCGGCGACCTCCCGCACTTAGTCGTTTTCAAAGATAACGAGCCGGCCGCCGTGCTGATTGGTGTTGAAACCTTCCAAGCCATGCAGGACGAACTCGAAGACCTGCGGGCAGAGCGGCTAGCCATCGAACGGCTGGCCACCCTGGATGAAAGTCGCACCATCAGCCATGAGGAAATGGAACGCCGGTTCTTGGCCGGTACCGACTGATAGTGGGTCTGAACTGATCTAGCCCGCCCTGGCACTGTCTTGAGCTCCATGGACAATGCCCAGCACAATCTGCGCGTACTCCAGCAACAGCTTTTCCAGGCGGGGGTATAGGGTCCCCGTTAGAGTACCCTCCTGTTCCAGGGCCTCCGCCACGAATCCCTCAATCTCAGAGCACTTCCCGCTTAGCAGGCTCAAAGCACGGTACTTGTCTGCAGCCGAATTCATTGGAATCGGTCGGTACGCAACGCCACCGGATGCCTTGCTGATGGAGAGCAAGACATCGTTGTTACAAGCGAGCGCCATGAACCTCTCCAGCTCCTCAGGCGTCAGGTACTGCGCTTTTGACGGGTTCAGCTTGGCCTGTAGCAGGTCGTAGTCCATTCCCATATCGATGGAAAGTGCTTTCAACCCTCCCCTGTATTCGCGGCCGGCCAGGTACTGAGCCACCGCCAACCTCGGCACTCCTACAACACCCGCGTGGTGATTCACTCGACTCATGAGAAGCCTCCTGATCTGGAAGGAGTCTCTCATAAGGGTTGCGGCCGAAAAATCAGGTTTATCGGTACACCGGTTTGCTACACCGACAGGGCCCGATTGGCGCTTGCATACTTCCGCGCTGTGGGAAAATGCCCCCGAAGCAAATCGAGGCCGATAAATTGAGTACTCAAGTGTTGATTCGCGTGGTCACGACCGACTTGGCCACCGCGCAAACCACGGAAAAAATCATCGACCACAATGACCGCGAGCAGCGGCAGTGGCTCGGCAAGCATTGTTTCTGGGCAGTCCGGAACAATCATTCCGTTCTGACTACCCCGATCGCCAAGTAAGCAAAAAAACTTGAAAGAGATACCCATGTCCGAGCACACCCAGATTCCGGCCCAGACGCCCGCGAACAAATCTTCCGGTTTCGGTACCGCCGACGTCACCGAAGGCATCGACTACCAGATTCACGGCACCGACACCCAGTTCGTCGAGTTGGAGCTCGACCAGGGTGAAACTGCTGTCGCCGAGGCTGGGGCCATGATGTACAAAACACGGAGCGTGGAGATGAGCACCGTGTTTGGTGATGGTCGCGAGACCACGGGCCTGGTTGGCAAGCTCTTTGGTGCAGGCAAGCGCCTGATCACTGGTGAGTCAATGTTTACCACCGTGTTCACTCAGCAAGCGCCTGGCAAAGGGCGCGTAGCTTTCGCGGCACCCTACTCCGGTACGATCCTTCCCCTTCATCTCAAAGACTACGGCGGCACGATCATCTGTCAGAAGGACAGCTTCCTCGCCGGCGCCCGTGGCGTGTCCATCGGGGTGCATGTCCAGAAGAAAATCCTGACCGGTCTGTTCGGCGGTGAAGGCTTCATCCTGCAGAAGCTACAAGGCGACGGCCTGGTCTTCGTGCACATGGGCGGTACCGTTCACAAGCTTGAACTGGCAGAAGGCGAGAGCCTGGATGTCGACACTGGTTGCGTCGCAGCAATGACGCACCAGGTCAATTTCGAGATCCGCAAAGCTGGCGGCCTGAAATCTATGCTGGGCGGTTTCAGGAGCTGAGTGCAACACGGTTATTGAATTGAAGCTGGAGCATCATGCCGCATAGCCATGGCTTCT
>NZ_JAEILC010000070.1:0-1858 GCF_016307435.1 Pseudomonas sp. S4_EA_1b
GACTGGGAGGTGAAAGTCCTCTACACACCCGGCAAGGGGAAGTGTTAGCCAGAGGCAAGGGTGTCGCGGGTGACTGCGAATCTGAAGGAAGCCCGAGGCAAAATGCTGGCCTGACGAACAGGAAGCGGATAGAGGCGGCGCAGCGGGGTAAGAAGGCCAAAATCTTCAAAGCCCAATACTTGCACGGAACGCTGTGACGTAGATCCGACAGGCATAAGCAGGAAGGTCGCGCGAATTACCCTGGGAGATCTGCACGTTTGCCAGTGTGCTACCGAGCGTCGAGAGGCGATGGGATGAGCGTGCAGAAGTCAGCCGAAGCCGTAGTAAGTGGCGAATAACCGCGCCACCAAGGGCCGAACAGGTTATGCCGCCAGTAGGCGTCAGAGTCTCGTTGAATACCGAAATGCAGAAATTTCTCCAAGAGAAGACTGTGACTCCGAGTCCCGGACAGAATCCGAGGATGACGGCTGACAGCGCAAAGGTATCGACGGCATCTGTGACGTGGACGAACGCGGAGCCGGACACGCTGATGGCGCGGGTGCTTGCACCGGCCAACCTCAGACGTGCGTATCAGCGCGTGGTCAGCAACAAGGGCGCGCCGGGTGCCGATGGCATGACGGTCGACGACTTGGCGGACTACGTGAATCAGTATTGGCCGATCCTCCAGAGGAGGTTGCTGGCCGGCGAATACCACCCGCAAGGTGTACGCGCCGTCGACATCCCCAAACCCAAAGGCGGCACCCGACAACTGGGCATTCCCTGCGTCGTGGATCGCCTGATCCAACAGGCACTGCTGCAACAGCTCACGCCGATCTTCGACCCGCTGTTTTCGGATTACAGCTACGGCTTCCGTCCGGGCAGAAGCGCCCACCAAGCCATCGAGACAGCCCGCGCCCATGTGGCGGCAGGGCATCGCTGGTGCGTGGAACTCGATCTTGAGAAATTCTTTGACCGGGTCAACCACGATCTCCTGATGGCGTACGTGGCGCGCCAAATCGTAGATAAACGCGTGCTCAGACTGATCCGGCGGTACCTCCAAGCCGGTGAGATGTCGGGTGGGATCGCCAGCCGACGGCAGGAAGGGACGCCGCAAGGCGGCCCGCTCTCGCCGTTGCTGTCGAACATCCTGCTCAACGAACTCGACCGCGAGCTGGAACGGCGGGGTCATCGCTTCGTGCGTTATGCCGACGATGCGAACATCTATGTGCGCAGCCCTCGTGCTGGCGAACGAGTGATGGCCAGTGTTGAGCGCTTCCTGAATCAGCGCCTGAAACTAACGCTGAATCGGGATAAGAGCCGAGTAGCCGGGTCTTGGATGTGTGATTACTTGGGTTACGGGATGAGCTGGCATCAGCAACCGAGACTGAGAGTGGCGACGACGAGCCTGGGTCGCTTGCGCGACCGGCTCAGAGAGCTGCTACGTAAAGCGCGGGGCCACAAGGTGGCGACTGTCATCGAGCGGATAAACCCCGTGCTGCGCGGATGGGCGGGCTACTTCAAGCTGAGCCAGAGCAGACGGCCACTTGAGGAATTGGACGGCTGGGTGCGTCACAAGCTTCGCTGTATCGTCTGGCGTCAATGGAAGCGGCCCTCTACGAGGGCGCGCAACTTGATACGCTTGGGACTTAATGCGGCGCGGGCGTGGAAATCGGCAGTCAATGGCCGAGGCCCATGGTGGAACTCGGGAGCGCCCCATATGAATCAGGCGTTGCCGAAGAAGCTGTGGGACCGCCTCGGGCTGGTCTCGATACTGGATACGATAAACCGACTTAACCGTATAACCTGAACCGCCGTATACGGAACCGTACGTACGGTGGTGTGAGAGGACGGCGGATGTGAATCCGCCTCCTACTCGATT
>NZ_JAEILC010000071.1:0-40677 GCF_016307435.1 Pseudomonas sp. S4_EA_1b
GATTCCGGCGTACAACCCCAGTATGCAAGTCCGGGGTTACGTGAGTGCGGCCTTTCCGTGCCGCAATGCGGGACTTGATACGGATCCTGGCTGCTTCAGCCTGCTCACCGGCCGAGGGGAGAGCCAGCTTCAGCAGGTGCATCCGCCTGCGCTCGTGCTCGTGCATCCAGTTCAACAGGGAGTTGCCGCTGTAGATGCAGCTGTAACCCTGCTCATCTCGCTGAAGCCCCAGCATGCCGTAGATGCCATAGTCCGATCGCTTAGCCGCTAGGGTGCCTATAGCGTCAATCTCAGCAACCATCTGCTCTTCAGTCATGCGCTCACGAAGGTAGGGCTTCACTTCGTCTGAGGGCAGAGACAGAGACTCGTCGTCCAGCTTGACGAGTTCCTCAGGGCCCAGGCCTGGAGGGCAGTGTGGGGCAATCATTATCGGTACCTGCTTAAGATGAGCAGATAGCTTCAGGGCTGGCGGGGAAACTGCAACTGCCCCCTTCTGAGGGGCAGATGGGGCTCAATGGAAGTACAGGTCGCGCGATCATTCCGTCATCTGGCAAATCGGACGGAGTAGGTGTGATGCGGGCTTTAAGTGTCATTGCAGCGGCAGTAATAGTCGCTGCCGGGTTTGCTGCCGATGAGTTGGTGTCCTACTTGCGGGGCGCGGACTCACCTGTCCCAGCGCGCACAGGGCCCGTCGTCGGTGAGCTTGCATACTGGCATGAGGGGGAGACGGTCGAAGCGCGGGTATTGAAGTACACCCAGGAGGGAGTAAAGATTCTCGAGGCCAAACAGACAGATCTTCCCCTTAAGGGCATTTTGATTACCCGAGTTGTTTTCCCGGAGTGTGGGATGCTGAAGTTCCAGCAGAACGATCTCGGCACGATCTACGGTTTTGCGGAGGCCGAGGAGGCAGAGAAGTACCCAGGTTGCCCAATCAAAGACTGGAGCGGAACCTGGCGTATCGGCCGGATCATCTAGAAGGTCCTTCGGCGATCCTCATCGAGTAGGAGGCGGCTTCACAGCCGCCGTCCTCTCACACCACCGTGCGTACGGTTCCGTACACGGCGGTTCAGGTTATACGGCTAAGCCGGTTTATCGTATCCAGTATCGAGACCAGTCCGAACCTATCCCATAGCCTCTTCGGTAGCGCCTGATTCACATGAGATGCTCCCGAGTTCCACCACGGGCCTCGGCCATTAAAGGCCGATTTACAGGCACGTTCTTCGCTCAGGCCCAGGCGCATCAGGTTGCGCGCCCTCGTTGAGGGCCGTTTCCATTGACGCCAGATGACGCAGCGAAGTTTATGCCTGACCCAACCATCCAATTTCTCAAGTGGGCGTTTGCTCTGGCTGAGCTTGAAGTAGCCAGCCCAGCCTCGCAGGACAGGGTTGATTCGCTCAATGACAGTCGCCACTTTGCGGGCCCTTACACTGCGTAGCAATATTCTGAGTCGGTCGCGTAAGCGCCCCAGGCTCATCGTTGCCACACGCAGCCTTGGTTGCTGGTGCCTGCTCATCCCGTAACCCAAGTAGTCACACTTCCAAGCCCCTGCTACTTGGCTCTTCTTCCGGTTCACCGTCAGTTTCAAACGATGGCACAGGAAGCGCTCGATACTGGCCAACACCCGCTCGCCCGCCCGAGGACTGCGCACATAAATGTTCGCATCATCGGCGTAGCGCACGAAGCGATGACCCCGCCGTTCCAATTCGCGGTCGAGCTCATCCAGAAGGATATTCGACAGCAACGGCGAGAGTGGGCCGCCTTGCGGTGTCCCCTCTTGCCGTTGGCTGACGATACCGCCCGACATGGCCCCAGCTTCAAGGTAGCGGCGGATGAGCCTAAGCACTCGCTTGTCTTCGACGCGACGCTGCAAGCAGGCCATCAGGATGTCGTGGTTGACCCGATCAAAGAACTTTTCCAGATCAAGCTCCACGCACCAGCGATGCCCCGCCGCCACATGGGAGCGGGCCAGTTCAACGGCTTGGTGAGCGCTTTTGCCCGGACGAAAACCGTAGCTGTAGTCCGAAAACAGCGGATCGAAGAGTAGCGTGAGTTGTTGCTGTAATGCTTGCTGGATCAGGCGATCCACGACGGTGGGGATTCCCAGTTGCCGTGTGCCGCCCTGCGGCTTGGGAATTTCAACCGCTCGCACTGCTTGGGGATGGTATTCACCGGCCAGCAACCTGGCCTTGAGGGTTGGCCAATACTGTTTCACGTAGCCCGCCAAGTCAGCGACCGTCATGCCATCGGCACCCGGAGCCCCCTTGTTGCTAACCACGCGTTGATACGCACGCCTGAGGTTGGCCGGTGCAAGCACCCGCTCCATCAGCGTGTCCGGCTCCGCGTTCGTCCACGTCGCTGACGCCGCCGGCACCTTTGCACTGTCAGGCATCACCCTCGGCTTCTGGCCGGGATTCGGAGTGACAGATTCCGTTGTAGGAAATTTCTGCATTACGGCTACCAACGAGACAGTGACGCCTACTGGCGGCATAACCTGTTCGGCCCTTGGTGGCGCGGTTAACCGCCACTTACTACGGCCTCGGCTGACTTCTGCACGCTCGTCCCGTCGCCTCTCGACGCTCGGTAGCACAGTGGCAAACGTGCAGATCTCCCAGGGTAATTCGCGTGACCTTCCTGCTTATGCCTGTCGGATTTACGTCACAGCGTCCCGTGCAAGTACTGGGCTTTGACGATTTGGGCCGCCTCACCCCGCTGTGCCGCCTCTATCCGCTTCCTGTTCGTCAGGCCAGCAGTTTGCCTCGGGCTTCCTTCAGATTCGCGGTCGCCCACGACACCCTTGCCTCTGGCTAACACTTCCCCTTGCCGGGTGTGTAGAGGACTTTCACCTCCAAGTCACCCGCTTTGGCCACCACAACCAAGCGGGTTGCGCTACGCGCAACGCGCCATGCCTGGCGCACCCAAAAGAAACCCCGGCGCCTGGCCGGGGTTTTTCGTTCTGATGCTCCTACTCATGTCGCTGGAGAGGGGAGTATCACCGCCGCCAGGCCGAGAAGGACAAGAACACTAAGCGCAGCGAAAACGCCCAGGACGTTCATCAGCTGCTGCTGTGGCAGTCGGCCAAGCCAGCGCCCGAGGAAAACCGCAACAAGCAGGGCTGTCAGATAGATCGCTAGGGTGGCGATTTGGCCGTACTGCATTACTTGACGCCGGCTGTACGTGCGGTAATCAGCTGTTCTTCGAGCCAGCGCACATAGCCGGCCTGGCCGCTTGCTTTGAACTCCTCCAGTAGCTGCGTTGAAATATTGGGCAGGACGATGAATACGTGATCGAGCTCTTCGCTAGCCGAGACGTACAGGTCCTCCTGAACGTTGTAATGGCCGGCTTCACGTGCAGTGAGAGTGGCATGGCCGTTCTTGTCGTAGTAGTTCGCCTTTTCGAAGGACTTGTTGTAGCCATCGTAAGTGCTGTAGTCGACCTTCAGTACCGCTACGTCGTCAGGATCCACTCTCACCGACACCAGGTGAGCGCGCATTTTGGGCTCTGCGTAAGCCTCATGTTCCTCAACGCCCTCGGAAAACTCGATGGCTACAGGCCCGGCAGCTAACAGTTCTTGAAGGTTTGGAACGTTCATCAAGCAGACTCCTTTTTGAGTTCGATGCCTTGTGCGCGAAGTTCGGCCTCGCGCAGGTCATTCTGACGTTTCCATTGCGCGTCCAGCCGTTCGAGGCGGGTTGCGATAATGCCCATCCCAATCAGAAGGATGAATCCTAGGAAAACGATCGCTAGTCCGGTCATGGTGGTTGGTCTTCACGTTAAAGGTTTGCGTCTAGCCTGCTGAAGTCCTCATCTGAGAGAGCGCCAGCAGCATTAAGTCCCAGGAAGAAGCTTCGCAAGCTCTATGTAGAGAGACGCCCTGCGCGAGCATGCTTTGTGTATTCGCCCAGAAGCCTCAAGGCCTTCGGGCATTCTGTGAGAGTCTTTTCAGCCTGCATGCAGGCGTCCACCAGTTTTCCGGATCGGGCCAATTCGCACTGAGTGCAGCGAGCAGTTTTGGGCAAGCCATGCCCAGCGTCGACGTAGTGGCCGCAGTCCAGGTGCAGCTGAACCAGCTGATACCCTTCCACGAAACCGCGGCGGAGAACGGTCCGGCGAATTGGGGTCTGCATACGAACTCGTTACTTCGTCGCGGCTGCGTAATGGCCTGCTTCGTTTCGAACGGCAAGGCCAAGATCGACCAGCTTGCGGCACAGTGGGCTGCCGAAAGAGCTATGTCGATTTTCCTTGCCCATTTGCTTGCCAACTTCTTCCCCTACCTCGGTAGGAGAGACGAAATCGGGGCACTTGCTCTCGAGGTACTTCAGGGCCAGGTGTTGAGACTGGGTGAGGGCGCGGGCCATTGTCATTTCCTCAGTGGGGTATCGTGTGCACCGCGCGGGGCATAGGTGCAACCATTGTGGAAGTCAGGGTTCTGATCGAGTTCCAGGTACAGCGCAAAGAGCGCATTGAATCCCTGCGAGGCAAGCCTTGAGAAGGCTTCCCGGTGGTCGCCCGTAAGCACGTAGTGGCGATCCAACTCGCGATCCCAGAGTGTGGTTTCAGGTGCATCGGAATCGGTCGGCGATTCGTTGAAGAAGACCATCCAGCCCTGCCCGCGAATGGTCGGAAGCTTCCGGCCGCCAGTAGGGTGCCATTCCAGATTCACGCCGCAGAAGTCCTCCAGAGAGTCGAGGAGGGTCGCCATGGGGGCGCTGAGCGCTGCCTTGTTCTGCAGGAGCTCTTCGTAGAGGGCCTGGGCATTAGGTAGCGTGAGATTGAGCTTCATCCTGGTGTTCCTGCGCGATGCGGCGGGGTTCTAGATTGAATTGCATTCTCGCACATCATCGAAATTTGCAAGCGAAGCGACTAAAACGTGATGGTCTGGGGCGCGGATTGCGGTAGGTGGCTTGAGACGCCACCGGTTAAGTTGGGCCGGTCGCCGCGGCAGAGCTTCACAAAACTGGTGATCAGGTTCCCGGCGCCTGCGGCATCAACCTTGAAGTCGACCCGGTGCTCCGTCCCAGACTTGTGAAGTTGAAGCCCGATTTCCTGAGCGCGAGCCAAGGCATCGAGCTGATGATCGGTGGGTAGAACCTTGTAGCTCAGGAAACCATTGTGGATGCTTTGTTCGGCGACGCTCGATGCAGCTCCAATAGGTTGACCATCGACCTGCAAGGACACCTCGTTGAAGGGCTTGAAGAGAGAAGGGTCGAACCACCCTTTGAACAGCCCAGCCATTTCCACGTCGTTATGGCTGCCGCAGGCAAGGGCGATCTTGGCGGTTCCCTGGATAGTTTCCTGCTCCCCAACCAGAACGATAGCGCCATTGATCTCGCGAATACCCCATTGCGCAGGAAGAGTCCCTGCGTTGATCAGTCCCATGTCGTAGGCCTCCAGCGGGGTGAGATAGCGCATGCTCTCGCTATCTGCAGAGACCATTTTGCCCATTAGCGCCATGCTAACGCCCATGTCTGCCAGGTGACTTGCAATCAGAGCTGAAGCAATCTGAGCGTGGGACAGGTCATTCGCCTGCAGGCCGGCTGCTCGGTAGAACTGGTGCACGCCGAGGCTTGAGCCCGCTTCAAGGAATCGGAAGCGGCCACCTGCGAAGGCAAAAGGGCACCCGCTTTCGCAGCGACCAGGTAAAGGTTTGCCCGAAGTACCTTTGCTGCCAACCCTGGTGGAGAACCCTCGCTCCCTGATGAGCTGGCCCAGTTCGACTGTAGCCACCAGATCCCCGCCGAGTGAATTGAAATACACCATGCCCATGCCGGAGCCATTCAGGTTTCCCAGTCGCTTGAATGCCTCTACGGTTGCCTTGTGGATGTACCCATCGACGTAGATCTCAGGGAAGCCAGCTGGCCCCGAAGGCTCGACGCGCACTACCTCTGCTGGCTGAAGCCGAGGATCATCGGCGGGCACCACAGTGGATGCGGCTGAGGCGTTGATTGCGCACAGGGCAAAAGCGGCTGCGAGAAGTAACTTCATGCGGATACCTGGGAAGACTGAACCAGAGCACGGGAGGTGCCTGTAAAGCCATTCTCCCACCCATGTAGAAACTGCAACCGCCGGTTGGGGCCGGGCGAGGGGACAGATTGACGATTTCAAAGGCTGAAGAAAGGCGATCCTCCTGGCATCTTCTTCAAACCATGGAGCGCCGACGTGATAGCCGAAACCGCACAACAGAATCAGCAGGCAGAATTGCCGCAGGGGCCACTGGCCAAGGCCGCCGGCCTGGCTGTTGTCATCTTCATGCTGGTAGCTTTTTCATACCTGGCCATTTGCATTGGCGCGTCGTCATGGCTGACCTTCCAGGTTCCGATTACCGATGAAGACATGCGTAACGCATCTTTCCTCAGCTGGCGCATAGGGGTGTACTGGCATGGCTCCGCCTTTGGCCTGCTAATCGCTTTATTTGGGGTGATGAACCTCCTAAGTGGGAGGTTGGTCGGACTCACCATGATGGTAATCGGCATGTCGGCCGTTTTCGCAACCTCCGAGGTCAGTGCGCTACGCCAAGGTATCCTGGATGGCGATCTGAAGATTGGTTGTTACAGCTACGACTCACTGGAGTGCCGGAAGCAACTGGACGTGCCTGTAGGCGATGCTCAATCCATCTTCCGAGATACAAGCGAAATGCGTCACGGCGGATTTGCGCAGTGGTACGAGCCCATCCGGGCGGCAGCAGATGCCAAGGTAACCGCGGTGTTTCCCAACACCATGCCAGGCGTCGCGTTCCTGCAGAGCCCCATTCTTGTCATGAAGCACATGGACAAGCTGAAGAGCTTGGTTGCTGAACAGCGAGAAGAAGTTGCCCGCTTTAAGGCTGCCTTCGCTAAACCGTAAGGGCCACCCTGCACTTAGGGTGTGGGTAAAGAAATCCCCGATCGCATTAGCTTTCGGGGTTTTATCTTTTAGCGGTGCTCAGCTTTCAGTTTGTCCCTGCTTAGACCAGGCTGAACTGGTTTTCCGCTTCCTCATCCAGAGCTTTCAACGCCATCTGATAGAGCTCGGGGTGCTGGATATCGAATGGCGGCATGTGTTCGGTCTCTACCCATTGACCTCGAGCAGCACCTTTTCTCAACCAGGCTTGCTTCATGCCTTTTGGCTGAGTCCACGCTGTCATACCCATACCGTGGGACGTTATCTGCTTGGCGGTAACGAAGCCTTGCCTTCGCATCAGGGCCACGACCTTAATTGCCGATTCCTTCCAGGGAGAGATTTTCACCGGCGAAGGTACGCCCGCGGGTAGATCCTGCAGCACAGGCGGAAGTCGACAGCGCTCAGCAGGGTTCCAATCGAACATGTACTCATAGCCATAACTGGCAGTGCTGCCCCTGGCTTCGAGCACGTTGTGGAACTCGTCGAAGGTGTATTCCTCTCCCTGAGAGGACATGCGGCTCAGCCTAGGGGCAATCACCCGAACTCCCAGCATGTTCAGCATTCTGGGATCGCCCTTGAAGGTCTCTGCCACAGTCCCTGCGCGGGGCCGTGCAGCCTGTGCTTGCATGCTGCTCATGTTGGTTCTACCTCTGTGGCCGTATTAGGCCAGCGGCTTTTCCTGGACTTCGATCGACAGTTCTACCGGCTTGAACTCATCGAATTGACCGACGTACTTCTGAGCTGCCTCGAGCGTTTTGAAATCGTGCGCGTTGAGAATGGTGCTGCGTACTGGATAGCCGCCACTTCCCGAGTCGAGCGCAACGTACATGTGCTCTTCGGTGTAGAAGGACTCGGTGGGAGCCGAGGGGTATTTCAGAACGATTCGCTTGATAGGCATAAACACCTCTGTTCGAAAATGGTTGTCCTCAGAAGGACATCAGGTACTGACCATCGGCAGCCACGAGCGATGTCGGGGCCTGGTGAGGAATAGGGGCGGAAATGGCGTTGCTGTAGCCGTTTTCCGCTCCCCATGCGGTGAGCTTGGCGATCAGGGCATCCGGGTCATTCAGGATGTCGCGCAGCCCGTGACGATGCAGCTGGTTTCCAATGCGGAGCATCTTGTCCCAGGAAGAGTGGCCGCCCTTCTTGAAACTCGCTGTCCCGAAGCGAGCCAGGTAGTGCACGACGTCGGAAGGGCAGACGTCCGAGTGTGGACCGTAGTACTCGAGCGCACGGTCCAGCTCGAATTCGTAGAACAGGTGAACACCCTCAGAATCGATGTCGAACTCGTTGGATTCGTCCACGTGGGTGTAGTAAACGCCGTTCTTCTTGATCACGCTTTCTGCGTTGGCCACCGAGCTGATGGCCGAGCGCAGACCTTCGTAGATGCCGTGAAACTCCTTGTCGACAAAGGGGACTTCGATCGAGCGGCTGACATCCAGGTCATCCCGAGTGAACTCCTCGTACTCATCTGGGATGTAGTAGCGCTTGCCGCGTTCAAGAATCTCGCGGTACTCGTTCAGGGCGGTGAAAGGGCGCTGATACGAGTAGCGACCCCAGTAGAGGTCAATCGTCAGGACCTCCTTCATGCCCAGCAGCTGGAAGCGTGCGGGTTCGCCTGCATTGCTGGCGCGAACTGCCTCGTCAGCATCGATCGTCAGGGCGTAGCGCAGCAACTCCAGGCACAGCTCTGGGGAGTACGCGTTGGCCGCGATCTTGATCATGCCGGTTTCTTCGTTGATCGAGCGCGAGATCCAGTTCCGGCCTTTCGGATCGTAGTGGCGGGCTTTTAGGTAGTTGCGGAATTTGTGAAGGGGAGTCATCCAGGTGTACTTGCCCGACTCCTCCGCCAGCATGTTTTCCATGCTGCGATCTGACTGAACCCTCAGGCACAGCCAGCACCCATGTCTGGCGCCACAGCCCGTCTTGCGCTCCGCATTACCGTCGCGCAGAAACACGTTGACCATGCATTCGCCGGCCGCGTCGCGGTAGACCTCAGTAAGGGCCTCGAAGTCGCTGTAGGTCTTGATGAAGCCATTGGTCACCCGGCCAAGGAACGCGAAGATGTCCATGGTGGTGAAGTCGGCGATTGGGCTGAGCACCCATGCAGCTTTCTCGCCTTCTTTTGCGGTGTTCACCGGCTCAAAGGCGCTTTCGCCTCGAGCTTCCATGTTGCGTTCACGCACGGCCGACTCGTCGCGACGAGTGCCGATCAGGACGACTAGATCATCCTCTTTGAAGGCGGCTCCCATCTCGCTCTTGATGACAGCCCTGATCTGGCGTTTTGTCCGGTCCAGGGGCGCTTTTTTCATCTGCTGCTGGCACTTAGCCGAGTTCCCCGGCAGGGATGCGACAGTCCGGCCACCGATAATGGAAACCAGCCAGTTCTCAGAGAGGTTGGGGCGGCACACCCAGATGCGTACCGGAAGGCCTTTCTCCGCTGCGTACTTCTTCAGCGAGCGAATCTCGCCCTTGCTGTACGCCTCCACAACCGGGTTCTCGATGAGGGTGTCGCTGGTCATGACGTGGAATTCTGGAACTTTGAAGCCCGCTTCCATGAGCTGCTCCATCGCCAGAAGGGTGATGGCCACCATGACGCTACTGTCTTTGCCGAAGCTGCAGGCTCCGATCAGGCGCTTACCGCTGAGGATGTGACGCTTGATGACCGCAACTGCGTTCGCCACCTTCTCGTCGAAGCTGAGCTCCACGATAGGGCCGGCGACCGGAGTGGCGTCTTGAAAGAGGGAGGAGGCGACAAGTTGCATGGCGGTGACTCGGAATTCGTTGATGTCTCCAAGGTACCGGGGTTCCTGAAAGTGCAAGTCCTGATCGAGGCCTGCATGGGAGCCGGCCCGAGCAGACAGCCCCATAGCTACCCATCCGCGCGAGAACGATCCCATAGCTGCAGACGAATCTACGCCTGGGCCGCTGCGCGGCGCTCCCTCATGATTCGAGCGACATCGCTTGGGTAGTCGATTTCAATGGCGCCAGCGGCGACAGCTTTGGCCCGCTTGCTCAAGCAAATGTCGAAGTGGGATTTCACCGAGCCAGGGAACTGGTGCCAGCGGCGAGCAACGCCAATATGGTCGGCCATGGAAAGCAGCTCTTCCTCGGAGTCTGCCAGCATGTGACACATCGTCATTCGCCCGTAACGGGCGTTCATGTTGTCAACGTATACGGCCATTGGAGCGTCTCGGCGGGAGTCGGTGTTAGTCCAGGATCCAGTAGCACTTCTGATCCGTGCCATCTCCAATGAAGAGCCGGTTGCGCACGCGATAGATTGGGGCTCCGCGCTTGAGTCCACCTGCCAAGCCGGCGACGCGATGAAAGCCTTCCGTCGTTTCGATTGTGGATTCGCTGGAGGATAGGAAGCCTCCTTTGGTGTTGTTCACACCAACCAGGTTTCCAACCGGCTGCGGTTTGTTCGCTAGGGATATAGCCTGTTCGTAGGCTTCTTCAGAGCCAGCCTCAAGTACGCCAATTCGGCGGTTGATGAACTGAATCAGCACCCGAAAGCTGAAAATCCAAGCAAACGCCCCCACAAGCCGGGAGAACACAAAAGTCATCCAGCAGGGCAGAACGATGGCTTCTGCTCCGTTGCATCCATCCGGCAGATAATTGCTGCCCGTAAAGTACTTCACGAGAGCGTCACCCAGCTCCAGCGGGCCAACGGCCAGGAAACCAACGGCATAGCTGGCGAGTGTTGCAATGGCCGCAATTCGGGTAAAGAAGCCAGCAATTGCCCACCATGCCAGCTCAGCCTCTTTGCTCTTTGCCTCGCTAGGACCGGCTTCAGCCCTGAGCCGTAGCTCAATCAAAGCCAGGTCCTCCTCAGACACTTCACCAAAAGCAACGATTCTGCGGGTGACATCCGGATTCCGTGACAGGAATGCCTCGACATCTTCGTCGGTAGCAGGGGAGCCGGTGTAGCTGCACATGTGCGCCTTGATTTGGATGAACTGACGCAGAGGCAGAATGGATGTACCGATGGTTCGGCTTTCAGGGTTGCTCATTTCTTTTCCACCTGGTGTGTCAACGCCTCTCGCAATGCATCCACCACTTCCGCTGGGCTGGCTTCGTAGCCGAGGCCTAACAAGCGTGCGCACTCCTGTAGCCCGCGGAGTAGGGCACGGCTCTCGCCTTCATGCATGGTTGGACAGCGACGCTCGCGTTCTCGGAGGGCGGGGTACTCGTTCCAGCGTTTGGTTATCTCGTCGCCAAGCTGGACGGCGTCCGGCAAAACAGCCAAAGCCGTTTGGTAACGATCCTCGCTATGGAGCTTGATCCTGGCGAATGGGATGTTTGCCCGCTCCGCGAAACAGAGAAGGACCTCGGCATACTTGGGATAGGGCACGCATTTAAGCTGCCCGGTATCGGTATTGAAGGTGCCATCCACGCCATCAAGTCGCGGGGAGATTTCCATTTTTACCTCATGGTCAGGTAGTCACGTGGCGAAACGCTCGCACAGGCAAGCAGATCTGCAAGCCAGACTGCTGGTGCGGTAGGTACGGAGTGAACGATATAGGGAGGGCAAGTGGGCTGGCGGGCTATTCGAACCCCATATAGGGGTCGATCAAAGGCCTCTGGCTTGGCCTGGATGCGACTCTACCCAGAGACTCATAGGAAGGCCCTAATCATGTCCGACAGTAACGAGAGAAAATCAGGCGATTCAGTTTCGACCACGCCATTCCAGCAGCGCCTAAAGTGGTTTCTCACCAAGTCACTCCACTATGTCTGCATCTCAGCCATCGTAACTACGGTCGCGCTGGCCTGGCTTGACGGGGTTTTGAAGGGAGAGCCAAGCGCCTGGCAGGTGTACATGACTCGACTCAATGAAGCGTTTGCCTACCTGACCATCTACATGATCGGCGGCTTCATCTGGTGCGTGTTCGGATGGCCCTGGAAAAAGCCAAAGCCCTGAAGCTGATGTATCGCTGAAGAGGTTGCGCATTCAGCGGGTGTGAGAACATTGGCCCATCAATGTAGCCGCGGGCGCAAACCGCCAGGGTTCTGAATGAAAATCCCCATTGTTTTCTGTGGCGGCGCTTCAGATAGCAATCTCCCTCGTAAGGCCCACTTGCTGAATGTGGCCACGGGGCTTCCGTATTGCGGACAGTATTTTTTGCACTCGGAGAGGGTGGATTGCGACGTAATCAGCCCTGAGGACTACACCGGTTCTGAGGCCTGCTCGAAGTGCCTTCGACACAAAGAAATTGCGGTTGCCGTAGAGACATCGCCTGGAGTTCAGAAGAAATGAACAAACACACTGTTCGCAGCCCCGAAGATGCGCTGGCCTACGTGACCGATTGCACGCTGGCAACGGTGACTGATCTGGCGTCGCTGTCCAGACCGCCCAAGCACGAGCTGCAGCGCCAAATTGATATCGCCCAGGCCGCGATCGACTGGATGGATCGCTTCGGCGTGGACTATTCGAGCACCAGGGCGGCGGACGTAAAAGCCCTTGGTGGGAAAGTGGCTGTATGGGCTGAACAGTTCAAGAAGACCCCGTGAGGCTTCTAGGGCGAGTCGGCCGAGGGCCAGGATGGTAAGCGACCGCTTTGCTCTCCCTGCTGGAATGACTGAGATTTTGGGCATTGAGCCCTTTACCTATTCGCCGAGGTGGACCAATGAAACGACCCCATGAATTCGACCCGTTCTGGAGCCTGATTGACAAGGCGCTGACAGATCGAAAAAAGAACCCTGCATCTCACGACAAACACCCCGAGCACAATGCGCCGCAGTATGTGATCGCTCTCTGCGAGGCCCTGCATGGCGCGATCCATGCGCAGGGTAACCGCGTAGTCACCCTGCAGGATGTGGTGAGGCTTGAGGCCACCTGTACTGGTTCTGACTACCAGCACAAGCTGGCGTTGCGTTGCTCTCGCCTTGCAAGCGGCGTTGCGGCGTAGGAGTGACCTCATGGTAAGAGCTCGGCTCCATGTGATCTGCGGTAACTGCGGGTGCAACGACATGTTCACCTACAAAATCGATCCCGAAGGGCATGACGTTGATGGGCAGCTACTGCCTGCCGTAACTCTGTGCTGTGGTAACTGCGCAACCCTCCATGACCTGGCAGACAATGCGCGGGAAGAGAGCCCTAAGAAAAAGCCAGTTCGACCGGCCGCTGGGTATCCGCGAGACCCTGAAATTCCTTCCTTTGCATGGAAGGAGACCAAGTGGTTTGCGAGTTGCCAGCACTGCGGGGAGGAGAATCAGGTAGACGATGACTGCTCCGTGTCTGGGGCACCGTCAAACCATGACTGTACAGCCTGCGGAAAGAGCTTCGTCTACAGGGGGAATTGAACCGCGAGCACTGTCGTGGATGCCCGCGGTCCAAGCTAGAGGGTTAGTGAGGGCCTAGGGCAGCACCCGCTGGGACATCCACTTCGGCTTTAACTGTTGCCGGCCTGACGCTGTAGCTGCCTGTCGCGTGCACGCCGAGCACAACGCGCACCAGCCGCCACATCTCATCCTCAACCGGGTCGCGCCGCATTTTGGGCGAGGTGAACAGGGCAACGATGAACGTCAGTATTGTTGCTGCGGCGATGATGGTCAGGATGAACTGAGCTTTTGTGGCGAAGCCGGCCGCGATGGCGGTATTGATGGCTTCCGGTTCTACAAAGATCGTGAACACAAGGAACGCGCCGAATACACCTAAGCCGGCGCCAATAACCTCCATCGCCATGCTCAGCGTAGCCATCAGGATTGACCAGACTTGACGCAGCATCAGCCACTTGTCTCCCCGAACCTTGGATGCCAGTTGGTTCCATTGTTCAGCACTCAGGGTGCCGGCGGGGATATCGTTGATGGATACAGCCATTCCGTTGGGATTGGCAGAGGGAATGTTGGAGCCGAACATGAAGCCTCCAGAGGGCGAAGAGTGCGGGCTATTCCGCATCGTCATTATCTGGAGTGGGGGAGAGGGTCAGAGCTCAATTCGCGCCATTTAGAGGCAATCATGGGGCATGGCCGGCGGGTTATGTACCAGGACAAGTCGAGTGCTACTGCTCACTAGGGGGATACTTGAACAGGCGTCGGTACTTGAAGATCCGGAAAGATGGGATCCAGGTGGTTATACCTCGGTTAGCAATTTCCTCGTACTTTCCCTATGCGGAGGACGGGCAGGGGCTGGCGTTGGTTGCAGCGATCAAGTTCCGCGACGAGACCCTTGCTGTAAAAGGGCAAACGTCACTCCTTCGTTCCATTCCACATATCAAGCCAAAGGCAGGGAGCAGTCCCTTGGCTGGAGTCTTCCTTTCCGTTCAGGCTCGAGGTCCAGGTCAGAAGCCTAAGGCAGCTTTTATGGCGCTCTACACTAACGAATCTGGCGAGAGCAGAAAAAAGAGCTTCGGGATTGCAAAGCTTGGCTACCTCAATGCATTCCGCAAAGCGGCGCAGTTCCGGGTTGAGAAGAACAACCTCCAGATAGACTGGGAGTCGATGCAGGCACCGCGGCCCAATGCCCAGCAGTACTCCTTGATCTGTTCGCTGGCAGATGACATCCCTCTTCCTCGATCGGAAAATGCCAGGCCGGCTGTCTAGAGGCTTTCTCCACCAAATGGGTTACTGCTCAATCAATGGCAGTTGGTCGTTTGGCACTACACCCAGAACGTACTCTTGTCGAAGCGTCCAGATGCATCCTTGGATTGATATATCCATAGGGGAAACTGATACGCCGTGTTGGCGATCGAGCTGAAAAATTTCTGTCCAGGATGCCTTAAGGCGGCGATCAATCTCCAAGGGTTCCGAAAGACTTTCGAATTCGATTCCGTCCTCATCGGAGCTCTGGATGTATCCCTCATTGAGCACATCGTGCCACGTGTCGAAGTTGGACAGAACAACCTCTGCGGCGGGGAGCCGCAAGGCTAGAACGATAGGGTCAAGGACGCCCTGCAGATCCTCAAGATACGGAGAAAGCTGACCTCGGTCTCGTCGCACCCAAACCCACCATGGGGTTTGGTTTTTCTCGGGTGGACGGAGTCCTGCAGTACACATTTGATCAACCATCCAGGCATAGGCGGCGTGAAAATCAGGCTCGGCCAGCGATGAAGGGCAGTTTAGATGTCCTCGCTGCTGCAATAGGGCCCAGGCCTCTCTCTCGATGACAATCCAGGCAGACAAGTGCCCGTCCTTCGAAAGTTCACGCGGCCACTTGTGTGTGGCGAGGAGAGAGTTATCCATGGGTCATCGGTTCACTGGTCTTTAGCGTCTGGTTTCTATGGGGGATCAGGCTGGTGGGTGGATTCTGAAAGGATACAGGGGGCGGCTCTCAACTCTGTCCTGATCGGCGCCGAGCAGGATCCAGCTGCCATCTTCGTTCCAGGAAACCACCGAATCTGTGTACGAGCGGCCATAGGTACCGATCTTACAACCCTCCGGGTGCTGTTCGCACACGATATGTCCTCTTGGGGTAACGGTAGGCTCCTGGTGGCAGTCCGGGCATCCTTTGAGGCCACGCTCGGCAGCGAACTGTTCCGCCAGCTCTGCTGCCTGTGCGCGTGCGTCCGCCGGTTCCAGCATTGAGCGCCAGCGTTCCACAACAGGCTCGTTCTCGTCAGGGTCAGAGTGGTATAGCTGCCGGATGGCTTGGTGGATCTCTCCAGGGCCGTTCAGCGTAGCGATGTCGATACCGGCGGCAATCATTTCGTCTCTGACACTGCAGTACTCGGGCTCTAGGTCCATATGTCGGATCTCAATCAGGCGTGGGCGGAAGTTATCGTGAAAGGGGGTGGCTTACAGGCTCTGGCCCACGCGGTTCATGCGGGGCATGTAGGTGTCAGGCGCAAATGAGGCAAGGACGATCTCAGCCCGCCCAACCAGATCAGCCTGATCGACGAAACCGAAGAAGCGTGAGTCGAAGCTGTTATCGCGGTTGTCGCCCATGACCAGGTACTTGCCGGCCGGTACCACCATCGTGTCCGTGGTGGATTTGGTGCTTTTCGCGCGAACAAGCATCTGCATGTCGTGGTCCAGGGAATCGATCTGCTCGCGAACGATGAACTTGTCGCCGGTGCTCTCGATCAGGAAGTACTGTGCTGGCACTCCGTTGAGCCACAGGACGTTATCCTTGAGCTGCACTGTATCGCCTGGCACGCCGATCAACCGTTTAACCATGCGGGTATTGTCCGCGGCCTTGATAAACACAACGACATCGCCCCGAACAGGCTGCTTGCTGGAAAGAAGCTGGATATCAGTAAAGGGAAGCTTGGCCCCGTAGGCGAGCTTGTTGACGAAGATGAAGTCGCCTTCCTGGATGGTAGGGTTCATTGATCCAGTCGGTACCAGATACCAGTCTGCGACAGATGCTCGAGCAGCGACTAGCAGCACCAGCAGAGCGAAGGTGCGAGTTTTGAAGAGCTGGGGAATTTTCATGTGGCCATTGCCTGTAGGGCGTTTAAGTCACATGAAGGTTATTTCTCCTAGACTCCCCAAGGTATTCAATTAGGCCCATCGCCAGGGGCTGAATCATTGGCGGGAAAGTAAAAGCCCGGCACTGGGCCGGGCATGAGATACCGTTTTTTTGCCTCACACTTAAGCCAATTGGCGTTTGCGTGAGCTACCAGCGCCACCAAGGGGTGCTCAATTTGAGGTCGACAGCTTCCTTGACAGTCCCGTCATTACCCGCGTTGGATGCCATGGCACGGATAGTTCTAGAGCCGGAAAGAGCCTTCGCGAACTCTTCAGAAATCAACTCAGACTCCCCGGTGACGGATACCAGGAAGGTCTCATTCATCTGCGTGGTGACAATGGTGCCCGAGCTCAAGGAAGTAATAGTTTGAAGTGCCCCGTCCACGTTGCAGATCACTCCTCTATCAGAGAGTGGAGCTGCCTTTACCTTGAGTTTGACCAGGCGTTTTGGAGCATCATCCCTGGGCTCGGTGAGCTGCTTAAAGACATCGCTGTGAGCGCACATACCCTCCAGAAGGCTTGCCTGTTGGTGGCGCACTGAAAACGGCGGGACGGTAAAGGTCTCGTGTTTACTGCTACGCGCAATGGCCACACCTATTCCGACCCCGCTAACGAGAGCCAGCAGGAAAAGGGCAGCCCCAGTGAGAAGGACCTTTTTACCAGGCAAGGTCATGCATCAACCTCCAGGCTTTCAGGTTCTCTGTAGCTCGGGCTGAGCTTCTTGCCTTCGTCTGTTGCTTTCCAGTAGCGAGTAGAGGGATCGCGGCTGACAAGCCCCATCTTTTCAAGTGCTGTCATGGTGTCCACGTTGCACACGCGCTCGCCGTTGATTTCCACGGCGGCACCGTGAGAGACGCGAGCTCCCCACCCCTGGCTGAGCCAGAGCATTACTTTCTCTTGTGCCTTGCTTAGCTTGGGCTTCTTCACTCGCGGTTCAGCCTTGACGCTTGCAGGACCGGCAGCAGCGTTGGCCGCTTTGGTCAGCATCTTCAGATAGAAGGCGTACATCTCCTCAAATTCAGGCTCATAGCACTCTTCCCGGACGTCAGGCTTGTAGGTGATGTTCACCGTTACGGACGGATGAATCTTGGCTCGAGCACGGTAGATTTCGGTCGAGAACTCGCCAAACGAGTCATAGAGGCGACCGTCGACCTCTACAACTGCATGAGCCCAAGCGCCGTGACCATTCTTCACGGCCGTGACCATTTTGCAGGGTACGCCTCGGGAGGACAGGAAGTCGTAAAGTGCGGCGGCGAACACGCTGCAGGTGTCCTCTTGCGCATCTTTCCGGGTGCGTCCTAGTTTTGCTGCCTGGATTACTAAGGCGATGTCCAGCGAGTCCATTTTCAACCTCAATGGTGGATCTTCAGTTCGTAGGCAGCATCTCATGGTGCCCGTATCCTGCAAGGTTGGATCGGTGCAGGCCGTATTCTCCCACAGGCGATGTTTCTGCAAGCGGCTATGGAATCAAGAGCGTCTCCACTCACGCCAAGAGTTTCCGGGCTAGCCGTTGGCTACTGCATCCAGTGCAGAGGGTTCCATGATCAGCCGGCTCAAAAGTGCCTTCTGAGCGAACTTGTAGTGGCGGTCTGGCTTTCCGGTGTGAGGAACCAGGCCTGCAAGCCAGCTGGTGCCGGACCCCTGATAGCTGTGACATGCCTTGCGCATGATGTCGGCGACGTCACCGGAGATGCAGTAGGAGTTCAGGACGCGGTACCCGTCCTGGTGTTTGATCCAGAAACCGGCATCGCTAATCTGGCAGATCAGCGCGATCGCCCGCGCCACGGCTGTGCCCAGTTCGTCGCCACGAGCTCGCCCTGCAGCTGCGACCGCCGATAGAAGAGGGAAGACCTCGGCAATGATTGCGTTCGCCCAAGGCTCTTGCTTGGGGGTGCCTCTTGCAGCTGGCTTCCTCAATCCACTCGCTTGAGCCAAGGCTGCCGTGTCAGCACGTGCGGCATCGATCAAGGATTGGACTTCCTTGTTGCAGTCCGCGCAGATGTTGTGGCGTAGGTAGCTGCGATCAGCCTCCTGGATCCGGCCGTAGCGCCCGCTGCCGGACAGCATGCCGGTATGGCCGCAAAGGTACTTTCCTGGGACTTGGTTGCGAAGGTTCATTGCGGGGAAGCTCCCATGTGTTTGATGGGCTTCACCGTCTCATGGGATGCGAAATCTGCAACGGGCTATCCAAGGGGCGGGCAGGGGAGTGGAACACTTAGGGGGTTGATTTAGAGCGGAATCCAGTCATCGTTAGGCATGCATTTTAGAAGACTGGAGACGTGATGACTCTTGAGCAGCTTCATCGGTATTTGGGTGAATTGATCGCCACCGGTACACCCGGAAAACTGCCTGTTGTTTTCCCAGGTGTTGAGCTTCCAATTGAGGTTTGCGAGGCCATTTCAGTTGATGGTTCGTTTGAGGCTGATCCATTCCCGCTGACTCGGGGTTCGTATCAACTGTCTGAGACTGCAGTGATGTTGGTTGGTCGGGCATTCGATATCCGCAAGCTAGACAGCTCGCGTAACGCCTGGCACCTGGACCCCGTGCCACCAGCACCTGATCGTAGCTAGGACTCCATAGGTGGCGTTCGAACCTGAACGGCCACCTTTCACCGGTGGACTGGCAGGGCCAGGAGGTGCTCTGGCGGTGGTATCAGAAATCCCAATGGGAGCCGATCAGTGTCGCTTTCCCCTGCACAAACCCGACCTTGCAGGGCCCAAGGCCATCATCGACGCGAAAGTACAGGGCGCCTGCTCCGATCACGGTAATTTCCTTCTCTCCAGAGAACCGGATCTTCTCACCCCGCGGCTCACCGAACGCCATTATCCCCATCCCTACCTGAATGCGGCGATCGGCTGGGCACGCCACCGTATAGGTGGCCATCGCGTAGACGTACGTTTCCGCCCATTGCCAATCGCCGCTGCCGACGTCTACGTAACTAATTTGAGCTGGCATGAGTCGAGCCTTTGAACTGAACCGCGCTCTTCCACGAGGCCTGGATACCCTGTTCCGTGGAGGAGAAGGAAACAGAGTTCAGGGCAAAATGTACGCTCCTTTTTTCGTGATCTCTGGCGATTGACGCTAAAGAGAAGCTATGAGAAATTTACTACTCGCTGTGTGGCCAGCGCGCATCCAGTTACTTTGCCTCTTAACCGAGGGCTGCTAAGCGGATACAGCCACCAACTTTCGAGTTGTTTTGCTTCAAAAGGGGACGTTAACTGGGTTCTCAGAAAACGGCTATCAGCTTTGACTGGTGGCCGTTTTTTTATGTCTAGTCTGTTGATCTTTCGCTCAAGTGCTCGCAGTGGTGCATTGCGAAGATTCTCCTCGGCGATAGCTTCCACCACGGAAATCGACAGAGCCGCACTCTCACCGCAGAACGCATGCTCCACCGGCATGCCTCTTTCCCGGACTGCAGCGAGCATCCGGTTGTAGTCCTTGTGGTCGGAGATGAAGCGCCCCTGGAGGATATCCCTCGCCAGCTCTGCAGCTACCTCTGAACGGGCGCGTGGGTATGTCAGCTGCGGCATGCGAAGACCTGCTACTTAAGCGTGGGTAGGTTCGCCATCACACATCTCGAAGTAATACCGAGCATGGACCTTCTCGTCTGGCCAGATCAGCTCGAAGGCGGCGCGGACTTTCTCACGGAACTGCTCCAGGGTGGATTTAAAATCCTCCGCGTCAAAGTGCTCCGAGCTGATCAGCCAGCCTGGTGCTGATACTTCCGCCGACTCGCCGCTGATACCAACGCTACCGTCACCGGATGTCCACAGGTGGAGCTTGCCTACTTGCTGGATTGCCATATTAGATCCTCTGTATTGCTGATAAGGGGCTTTCAGGCTTGGGCTGTGTGTTGCGATTGTTGCCCAGGGAGAGGGTTCTCCTCATTGTCCTTGGCCATAGCCCTCATCAACTCGCGGAGAGCTGCAAGGGTGTGACGGCTTCTCGGGCAGTGCGATACGAATTCCACTGACGGGGCATAGCTGTCTGCCTTCTCCGCCGGCGGGATGACCCTGATCAGGACGTCACCCTCGTGGTCCATGCACACGGAAAGGCGCCCGTCTGGGCTCATGTCTTCAGGCCGTTCAATCACTGTGCCGCCAGCAATACGGCCGCGGTGTTCTTCGACTCTCGAGGCTTTGCTGATTTGTCGTTCAATCTCGCTGTAGTCGTCTGCGGAGATTTGATTTGTGGCTACCAGCCCTAGGGCGAACCCTCGAACTTCGCTCAGATCCAGCTTTCCAGCTGCAAAGTGCCACCGGTACGACTGCAGGTAGTCCTGTAGGTGGTCAGCAGCGGAGGTCGCTTTATCGAGAAGATCTAGAACAGCGAGCTTTTCTGTTGAGGGGGTCATGTGGCCAGCCCAGATAGTGTGCGTGGGAAGAGCATCCCACAGAGTGGCAAACATGCAACGCAGGGGGGCGGCTGGGGGGCTACCCTGCAGTAGTTGGGGCAAGGCCATCAAGCTGGCCTGGGGTTGGCTCGTGGGAGGGCTCGTCGGTAGTGCACGAGTTTCCACACTGCGGACAGTCGGCGTAGCCAAAGCTCACGATGTCTGGCTCTGTTCCAGTCCACTCACAACGGGTACAGGCATAGGTCCAGCGTGGATCCCCAAGAACCTGCTCAGTGTTCGGTTTATAGGCCATGGCCACTCCTAGCTGACATACTCGATGGCGGAGTCGTAGAGGACTGTAGCGTCTTGCACAGCTTGGCGGCACGCGCGCTCTAGCGCAGTCTCGTCCTCTGGATCCAGTGCACCGTTGGCCACCATGCCGCAAACAAGCTCGTCGGCAATCTCGATGATGCGTTGCTTACGGGGAGTGATTGCGAGGTCGCTCATGATCGGTCTCTTTTAACGGCTGGTCTTAGGCTCTCACGAACCTCTGGATTAGCAAGAGCAGCCATGGATGTGGCTTGAGGGAAGCAATGCTGAAATGCTAATTTCGCTTCAGCCCTTTAGCCAGTGCGATCACTCTTTAGCTGAGAGCGCTGCTTTTGTTCGAAGATTCTTTGGTCAGCCATGTGGTTGATCAGGATGAAGCTGGTAAACCAGCACTTTTAGCTGAAACCTCAGCAGAGCCTAGAAGGTTTCCTTCTGGCTCACTCGGTGTCCCGCGTCGTTATGGCGTGCATCCCAAACTTCTCAACCCTATCTGGGGCTTTGGCCGCCAGGCTAGGGCTCCTTTGTTGCTGCCGGTCATCCGGCGTATCTCAACCCACTGCGGGCTACCTCCTGCATGGGGGAGACCGCGCTTCAAACTCAGGAGTACCTATGAAATCTGCAATTAAACTGGCTCTCGAAGCACTGGAACTGGCTGCCGAATGTGGTGGCGAACTCGACCACGACACCTACGTGGAGGCTCAACAGAAGCTCCAGGCCATGGCTGACGACGTCGTGAAATACGATCGGAAGATGGACAGTGAAGAAAGAGCCCCCGATGGCCATGACTACAATGAGCTGTTGTCGGTCCTCGGTCTTGCAACTGCGGAAAGCCAAGCTGCTGTAGCTCCTGCTGCAGTAGCTGCATAAGCCAACTCAAGCCTCATACCCTCGCCGGGATTTCTCCCAGCAGGGGGCAGTCCCGGCATCTCAAGGAGAAACGCCGTGTCTGCAAATTTGGTCACGAAGATTGTTGGAATGCAGAGCGCTATTGCCCTGGCCGAGCGCTGCATCAAGGAAAGCGCCTTTGTCGAGGTGACCCCTCTTCCTGATGATCTTTACGATGTAGGCGTCAAAAGGGATGCGGAGCATCTGCTTCACACCCCCTTGCCGGAAACTGGCGAGGAGTGATTTACAGCGAAGGCCCACCTGCTGGTGGGCCTTTTTGTTTCTGGGGTATGCCCGGCTAGAGGTTTTTCAACTCATCAGCACTGGGTGTATTCAGGCCGCGGGCCTTGCGATACTCCCTCAGACCTCGGAGCCCGACCGGGATAACAAAGCGGGGCGCAAAACTGTTCCATGGGTTGGATAGGTTTTGAAGGGGGTCGAGGCGCTCCAGAATGCTGTTCCCACCGACTTCTGGCATACCGAAGTACTGCAACTCCTCCGGAAGTTTCTCCCAGGCGATTCCCGTCAGGTTGGCGATGTCGAGGGCGTTGGCCACCGGAACGCTAACGAACACCTGGGCTCCTTCCCAGTTGGACAGCACACAGCAGACGCAGAGGTCGCGCAGGTGAACGAGCTTGAGCGTCTTGGCCAGGCTGGGGCCGTCCGACTTACGGGGTGGGTGCTGCTTTCGGCTCGGGATGTACTCGAACTGGACCTTCCGGCGTGCAGCCGCACCAGCAGGCCTGAACCCCAGCTGGCTGTACAGATGCTCAAACTTCGGCTGCTCCAACTGGAATGGTGTGCTGTCGCCAGTGAGCAGCGCTTCGAGGAGGTTCGGTAAGTTCTTCTTGGCTTTGCGGTAAAACCACTCGAGCATCTCAATTCGACGCGCTTCGAAGTCCTGCCGGGCCAGTACCTTGATCACCTCAGCCTGGTTGCTACGGGCAACGAAGTGGACATCACGCGCCACCTGTTCAGGGGTGGCCAATAGGTCACTGCTGATCGGCGTCAACCTGACCTGGTTGGTAAGCCCGCCGTGCGGCATGTAATCCGGTTTCTTGCGCTCCAAGCGAACGCCAGCGCTGGTTTGCTCGAGCAGCAGAGGCTTGTTGTTCATAGCGGCCTCTGGAATGTACAGGGCCTCTTGAGGAACAGCTGCAGCGAATCGCCGTTCCATCCAACGATTTGGGGTTCTCTTCTCCGACCACTTGGGCTCCAGCGTGTGCATGAAGTCAGTGCTCAGATCTGAGCTGTTCTTTACCTCAAGGTGAGGTAGGCCTTCGAGGATGGCGGGCAGGTTGCTGCTTTGCGAAGGCAGCCATGCGTGATCTATTTGCAGCTGTGAACCCAGCGCGAGACGTGGCTCAACCTGTTTCTGCTGGAAGTATCGGATACGGCATTGCTCGATAAGCAGGTGAAGCCACAGCAGCTCGTCCGGCGCCAGGTCAGATAGGCTTCCTATCGCCGGGATATCTCTCTCGGTGGGCGCGAGGTCACGGGCGCTATCAGCTACAGCACGGCGCCCATTGTCCGCCCACACGATCCGTAGGAGCGAGTAGGGGAAGTGGCTGCCTTCAATCCGGTACTGGTTGTAGCGGTCGTTCCGGCCTCTCATCATCTCTTGCTGTAAGGGATGAGCGAACGTTCCTTTGTCGGTAAGAAGGGTCACCTGCTGGCCATTGCGGACTACCAGGACAAAGTAGCTGTCGCTGATGCTCTCGCAGAGAATTGCGCACAGGGAAAAGCCTTCTGGTATGACGCGAGCGTGCTGTAGCAGCTGGTCAAGAGTTTGGAACGCCAAAACGAAGCGGCTCAGCTGTGGCTCATGAGGGAGACCTGGCTCGCCGGCAAAGGCCGTGAGCTTCGTCAGGCGGTTCATTGCCAGAAAAGCATCAAGATTCAGTAGGGGAGCCTGCTGGCGCACAAACTCAGCCAGGGCGTCACCGTCCACATCTCCGCCTCGATAGTGAGCAACGGCTCGCTTGCAATAGCTGAAGTACTCATCGGTCGAGGCTGTTACTTCTTGCTTGGTGAACAGTTGTGCCAGAGCAGCAGCGGCTTCAGGCGATCGCCCCTCGAGCAGCCCACCACCCGATAGCCTCTCGAAGATACTTCGTACTACCAAAATGGTGCTGAACCCATCCTCAAGGCATACGACGCTACGGATCAGATCGCATGCGGCATTGATTTCACGGCTGGCCTCGGTCATTTGGACGACATAAGACGTTGCATCAACCTTGCGGCCGGCGATCTGTTCCCACAGAGCAACAGCCTGGGTGGCGAGGTCGTTGTAGGAGTCAGTTGGCATCGTCATGTCCTTGAATGGGGCTGCTCAATTTCACTTCATGGCTTGATTCTACAGGCAGGACCGAGGATGCAAGCATGTTCAGCCACTACTGGAAGAACACGTACCTAGGCTAGGGCCTGATTGAGCTTTGCAGGGTTGAGCGCTGTGGAAGGATGCATCAAAGCCATCGTCCATACGGGCGACTTACTTGTTTCTGACGCTCCGCGGGAGAAGCCTTGATGCACAACTTGATTTATGTAATCGCCGTCCTATCTCACCTAATCCAGCAGGACACCGTTGCCTGGAAGATCCTTGTTGACTACGAAACTGAGTTCCGGGCAGGCGGGGGTGACCTGGTGCGCTTCCGCGGTTTTCTGCAGGGCCTCTATGCGGCAGGCTTGCTGCCTGAACCTGATTTCAACGAGTTTGAAAGTCTGCTGACAGAGGATCCTACCCAGCCAGCAAGCGAGCAACTTGACCGCGAGAGTCGTCGAGCAATTGAGCAACGAATCACCATTGCCGCCGCAGAAGCATTGGTGGGGGCTGGGTGCTGCATCACTGTAGTGGAGGGTGATCGAATGCTCCTGATCGACAGTACTGACCCTATTGCTGTTGATGCTTCCTTGTCTGAGGCCGGCGAGCCTGGCTTCAGAGTTAAGCGAGAGGTCGACGGGAGGGTCGAGGAGGGCTGGGTGGACTTTGTCGGTGAGAAAGGAATTGAGGTTACTGCCGACGCCAAATTGAAGCTTGAGGACGCATTGCAACCGGCCAACCAACTAGCAAGACTGATCGGTCTTTGGAGTGCGGTCTCTGGCTGAGATAGGCTTGCGTATTCGGCGACTCATGTGAGGCTGATACGAGAACGATACCGAGGAAAACATCGTGGCCACCACTGAAAAGACTCCATGCCCGCGCTGCGGAAGCGCCCCGGTCATGTCGCGCCATGGCAGTAGCTACTGGAAGGCCAAGTGTCCAAATGACCATGGACTTCATCGCGTCGAGGGCCACCCTATGAAGACCCAGCGCGAGGCCTGGGAGCAATGGGAAAAGAATCATGAAGTCATGCAGGTCAAAAAGAAGTAAGTCAGCCTATAGGGATGCCCATGCACACATCACCGGAAAATTTGCTTCAGCAATGGCTGGTCTCCACTCCTGACTGGCGGCAGCACATGCTAGGAGTTCTAGGAGGGGATTACGAAGGGGTGCTGCAAGACTGCACTCTTCACTTTCGCCCTCTCGGTGTGATTGGCAACCTACGTTGCTGTGAGTCGTTGGAGGCGCCCTACAAGATCTTTGATTTGGGATATTCAATCATGGGTCAAGGACGACCAGTCATCTCGCATGATGAGTTCGAGCAACTAATCCAGAAGGGGCAGGTCTGCAAAGCATGCTTGGATGACACCGAGCTGAATCGCTTACTGGTCAATGCCTTGTCAGACGATTAATCGCTAACAAACAACCTGGCAGCTGCTGTCTTGCAGCTGCAGCGTCAACCCTTGCCGTGGGAGCCACTGAGTGCACCAAGGGTAGCGTCAGCCTCTCGGGCTTATAACGCACTTAACCGGCCTGATTGGGTTGTGAAGAAGCTAATGCGTAAGGGCCGCTTTGGCAGGTTCCGCAATACCAGCCATTGCGGTTGAAAACCGCCTTACCTGGGAGGTGCGAGTAGCAGCGGTGCTCCATGCTGTTTGCCCTGCAGGTGGGGCATGGAGGAAGGTTCGAGGGCGGCGCCGCCAGATCTGCTTCGCTCACAGACATCCCCTTGTCACTTTGGGTCGAATTCACCATTGTCGATGCGAGCCAGAAGCTGGTCGGCGAGAGGTTTCATCCCCTGATCGACAAAGGTCTGGTTTGTACCGGCGACCGAGGTGCTTACGCGGTCATTTTCGACGTCGAAAGCAATCAGAACGCACCCCGCCAGGCCATGTTTCTCAGCCAGGGAGCGAAGGTCGTCCAGGAGTGGGTGGGTACTGGATATCCGAAGGGACTTCCGCCCATCAGTAGTTGGTGCACTGCTCATGCTCGCTCCCTTTCTGGGTGTTGTTGCGGGGATGCTGTTTCGAGTTTGCTCCCGACATCCGGGGCGCCGGAGTCAAAGGGGTTGATGATGAATTTCCTTGCTGCTGCCCTGAGGGCCCTCTTGAGGGCCTGGCGCGGGAGAAAACGCACCTTGCGGAGCTTCAACACCCGTTTCGCCATCAGATCCATGACTTCCTTTACCGCGGCAGGGTCTGCGTCAATCACCGTGGCGGGGGCGCGACGGGAAAGTGTGGATACCACGTGGACTGATGCTTCGAGCGCGAAGGACGGCTCGACAGGCACAACTTTCACAGACCCGGCAACTGCTTCAATTCGGAAGCCATTGCCATGAGCGTCGACTGCAATTACCTGCAAGCCATCTTCAAGGCTGGCCAATAGTCGCCGGTGGCCAGTGACGACCTGTATGCCAGCCAGTTGAAGTTGTTCGAATACATCCATAGGGGAGCCTCTAATTCACTGAGCGTCAGGGGCGGGCTGCGGGCCTACCAGGTACTCGCCATCGCGAAGCCACGACTGTTCGGAGCCATTGAAGGATTTGAAGCGATTGCCCCACTTGGCCTTTGTGATCATCACCGGCCGGGGTGCATCAACGCCATTCTCGTAGTACCAGTAGAGGCCATCGGCATCAACCTCGGCGACAGAGGTGAATTTTTCCATGTGAATCCCCTTGGGCGGGCAAACGAAGAAGGACTCAAGTCCAATCAGTAGGACCATTCTCTCATGGGCGCTGAAAGCGCAAGGCCTCAGGCCGGCGCCAGGGGGAATGGCAGTACGGCCCAGGCTCGAACCTGCGATCGCACTATGGCTTGATCGCTGAACTTGATTCGAAAGCTTTGGAGGTCTGGCGCCCAGCTTGCGTGTACAGAAGAGCCATCCGCTAGCCAGACCAAGAACCCATTGGGGCTGTTGACCTGGAAAGTGGTCACATCGGAGGGGAAGGGGCCGGCTCGACTTGGATCATCTGGGGCATCTGGATCGACAAGGACATGGTGGAACTCCAGTTCAACGCTCGTCACCCAGCTACTGCCTGATCGACACGTTTCAGCCCAGGACATCTGACACCTCTCTAACGGATAGCACTTTCTGAACGCTATCTTCGCTGAAATTGGCGTTGCCGCTAGTGCAGTCTGCCCCAGTGAAGGGGATGGTTGCCTTCGTCCCGCACCCGCCGATGTGGCGGCGGGCCAATACCGGTCGCGAACCTCCCCTCAGGTCAATAGGGGGTTGCCGCCTCGATCTTTTCAGGCATATCCTGAAAAGGTCTCGAAAGAAGGGCCGCTAGCACAGGCCCTTGGGCGCTCCCTAGAGATGATTCTGCCTCACCCTGAAATACAACCGCTTTGCATATTGGATCTCCCCACGGGAGTCCGGCGCAGTGCGGGTTAGCTAGCACCCCTGGAATAGAACTGCGCGGACTGAAGCACAAGGCCCGGCTACGCCATTGCGCGCCGGATTTGCTACCCGTACTGCGAGGAGACTCCGATGAGTCGTATTCCCTTCGATGCCCGCGACCTCGATCAGAAGGTCGTTTCTAAAGTCTTTGCCGACCTGTTCCACCCAATTGATTCGCTGTCCGATGCGGACACCAACACTTTCAACGACCTTGGTGCCCGCTCTGCGCGTTACCGCGACTTGCATGAGCTGCAGGTCGAGGCCCGCAAGAATCAGCTGCCCCCTGCCGGCAGTTTGTCCAGGGACGATATCCGTGCAGCCTTTGCCATCGGTATGCGACGGGTTGCCAATATTGGTTTGACTGAGGCTTACCGCATCACTGGTAAAGCCCGCCTTCGTCTGTTGAGCGTTGATCGGCGCACCCGCGAATGGCAGGCAGAGCAAGAAATTGCCGCCCTGAAGGCTAGCGCTGAGCGTGATGGTCTCCCTCAGGATGCCGTTGATGACATTCTGCCCGCTGCTAAAACTCCCATCCGTCAGCGCCACAAGGAGGCACTGATTGACGCAGGTGCGCCCGGCCACTACCTCACGGTTCGCTCAGACGGCAAGGCGTTCCAGTGGTCGCCAGCGTACGCCCTCTACGCTGTGCTCTACCGGGACCCGCTTAAGTTCCTTGATGGCGAACCGGCTGTTGCTGGCGCTAGCGATGCCGCCGAAGCACTGTCCGAGTTCGCCCGGAAGTGCCTTGTCCCTGAGTCGTGGGGCGACCTCGAGACTCTGGTCAGGGATGGACTGCAGGTGCCGGACTACGAGGAGCTAACCCTCTTCAATGCCAAAGGTCAGTACATCGGTCGCGTCCTGCGCCAGCGTTGGCACTTCGGGATTATTCCGGAACTGTTCTATACCGACGAGGAGCTGATACAGGGCAAGGTAGATCTCCTGAGCGGGCGCCACCTTTCTAGCCCTGGCTGGGCCAAGCATGCAAAGGACTCCGTTTTGTGCGCTGAGCCGGTCTACCACCTGCGCAGAGATCTCGCCGCCGTTTTGGTCATGCCGGATATCCCTGACATGTGGACGACTCATCACATTCCACCTGAGGGCCTGGTAGAACTCAAAGGCGTCTACTGCGGGAACATGGAGGTGGGTACAGCCAAACGGCCTCGGACCAAGACATGGGCAATCAACGGTGACCTGTACGCCCTACGGGCTGTTGACTGGTCATCGGCGAGCCAGCGTTTCTTTGGTGGTATCCAGTGGATGGATGAAAGCGACTTCCCCTTGCTCTATCCAGCCCACGAAGCAGCCACTCCAGACAGCAGCAAACTCGGGAGGCAGGCGTTTGCTGGGCTTCGCGAATCTCGTGGGCTGCTCCCGGACAGCGCTGTTGACTTCACCGATCGCGCCAAACGCCTGATGCAGTTTGAAGCTGTCGATGGAGTAGAAGCACTCACTTACCAGGGCGGTTTGCAGAGACTGATCAAGCGGATTCTTCGTGAGGTCAGCACAGAGGCGACTGAGCTGTGCGCTAAAGGCCTTTTTGAAATGCTGCACGTTCCGGGACTGGGGTACGAGGATTTTGATCTCGAAGAATACGAGGACCTCGAGGTTGAACGTCACCGACTTGGCGCTCGGCGCGAGCAAACCTTGCGCATGCTTCCCCTGTACGCAAAGCGCCTCTGTGAACTGTTCCCGCCTCTCGCACAGTTTGGCCATTTCACCCTGTGGTTCATCCTGCGGTACAACGAAGGCATCCTCGATGAGAGTGAGGAGTATTTTGATGAGGATCTGGAATTCGATGACTACGGTGCTGACGAAATCCTGATTCCCTTGATTTTGCTGGCAAGTGCTGCTGTTACGGGTGCACGACCAGAGTTCATGCAGCGCGATTCGGTATTGGTTGCCATTCACCGCTGGGTTGAGCAGGGCAAAACTTTGGATCAGGTGGGCAATATGGCCAAGGAGTTTGATCGTTATCGGACTCACTTGAACTATCAAAGACGCCTGATGGACCGGCTCGAGAGTGATATTGCGAGGCAGGTGGCCTTGCGCGACAGAGCTCGCGCTATGGGCGTGGCCTACGTGAGCGACAGGGTGAGTTCATTCGCCGGAGAGAATCCGGTGTTTATGCGATCTCTCGAAGAGGGGCGCGTGCTAATGCGTGTGGGTTCTGAGATTGGGTGGGATAGAGCGGGGGTGTAACACGGGTAATCCTGTCTGGCAAAGCGGAGCAGGGCGCCCCGCTTTTGTTGCCGGGCCGCTACCTGGCCCGGTAACCCACCTACCTTATCCGGAAAGTCGGGGATAAGGCGGCACGGGTAGCATGGAGCCTCTAAAGCCGGTGACATGTTGTCAGCTATGACTCTGACGGGCCCTAGCTATAGGGTCGGATCGATGCCCTTTTGATGAAGCTGGCATGCAAGATTTTCGGGTCAAAACCAAGGAGACCCGTATGGAGCTGCAGCTTGAAACAATCAGGGACCTCGACGACGATCACGAGGTAGGAGGGCAGGATCTGCCCTTTGAAGTAACAGTGAAGGTCGTGGAGGGAAGTGTCGAAGAGGCACTGCAGGTTCTGGGATCGCGAGATTACCGCAGCCTCGGCCTCTTGAACCTGGCCAGAGGCGATGCCCCAAACACAGTGTCATTTCTCACATTTTCCTTTGAGAAGGACATTCTGCGTCGATTTGGTATCGAGCCTGAAAAGACGCCATACGAGAAAGCGCATGCGCTCTACTACAGATCGAAATATATCCGCACAGTAGGAGAGTTGAGAGCAGCCATTGCCGATCTCCCGGATGATTTCCCTCTGGTGCAAACGTCCCGCAGGGTCGACGGCAGGGGCGAGGTGTCATCCTTCAACTGCCGTGGAGTCCACGCCATATGCCACGAATGGATAGCAGAGGGGCCAGGTGAAAGCGGGAACGACTCTAGGTGGAGTCTTCGCCTCTGCGGGTTTGATCCCGGCAACTGGGACAAGATCATGTCGGGTACCTGGAAGGATATTGATCCTGGCCAGGCTTGAACCGAGGGCTTGCAGTTTCGGAGGCGCTGTCAGAATACGGAGAACGATTACCGGAGCGACCAATGAACCCCACTGCATGCTTGTTTGCCACAGCCAACGAGAACGATCGCCAGCGGGCGATCGCCGCTGGTAAATCGGTGCTCGGCCGTGAAGTGATCCTTGATGCTCCAGATGCCGACTTCACCCCGCCTGGTAGCCGCTCGGCGCGCATCGTTAGTCACGCCAAGAATGGTCGGCGAACAGCTCGTCAGATTCGCTGGTATGTCGCTGGCAAGGCTTATCGCTCCCTCCCACTGAGTGCAGAGAACGCATCTCTGACGAATGAGTGGAAACAGGCTGGATCGAAGCAATGAAACAAGAGCTTTTAGAAGAGAGCCGGGAAGCGGCCTTACAAGCTGATAAGTGCTACTCAAAGGGCCGTCTGCGGGATGAGTTCAGGATGAAGCCCAAGCCTGGCGCCAGTCCTGTCGCTTTCTACAGAAGCGGATTCGGCGGGAAGTTCGGGGTTTACCGGATTGCGGACTGCGTTCCTCTCCGCCAGCTGTCGCAGGTTCAGCAGCCCAGCGCAAAACAGCTTCGGGCGCGGGAGATCCTGCGCGTGAAGGCAAAGATGCGGAGCAGGTTTGCAAAGGTGTCTTCTGTCGCCGTGGAATGGCTGTCTGCCAATCCGCTTGTCATCGATACCGAGACTACAGGGCTGGGTGATGACGCTCAGATCATCGAAATCGCTATCGGGGATGTTCACGGCAACATCCTTTTTAACTCTCGCCTGCGACCAACTATTCCAATTGATCCGCAGGCATCTGCCATTCATGGAATTCTGGATGCTCACCTGGTCGACGCTCCTACCTGGCCAGAAGTAGAGCCACAGGTTACCGAGCTGCTCTCTGGTCGTTGCGTGATCATCTTCAATGCCGAGTACGACAAGCGTTTGCTACGTCAGACAGCGGCTGCATTCGGGCTGTCTCAGTCCTGGCCAGAAACGAGCAGCGAACGGTGCGCTATGTACCTTGCTGCAGACGCTTATGGTGCAACGAACAAGTACGGAACGATCTCATTGGCAAACGCAGCGGCGGCGGCGGGGGTTACTTGGAAAGGTAGTGCGCACTCGGCGGCCGCGGACGTGCTCGCCACGGTTGATCTGGTGCATGCGATAGCGCGGGTTCGGAAGGACCTGGATTTAGAGCTGGTAGCGCTGCAGCAGCGATTAGCGTGAGCTGGCCCCACTGCAAAAGGTGGTTCGGGGGAGGAAGGGTGAGGGGCGGTTTCAGGTTCGGACACCTGCCGCGGAAAACCGAGGCAGGGTCACGATACCCATTTGAAAGTAACGCCTCCCAGTGAGAGGGGCGAACCCAGCGTTGAAACACATCCAGATGATCAGCAGGCCGAAGTTAGGCATTGTCATGCTCTCGCATCAGTGCTTTTTTGCAGCGTTCTGCCGATCGAGCTTAATCGCTACCCACACTGCTAAGCCGCCGATAGTGGCCAGCGCAAGCATTGTGAAGGTAATGAGCCATCCGATAGGTTCCATACTGTTCTCCATATTCCGATTTTCACCGGTTTACTTGATTGTCGCAGAGTACACCCTCAACCCAACCATAACGACTGCCAGCAAAAGACAGCACATGGCTGACCAAGCTACGTAGCCGAACTGGGCCGCGGTCAAAGGGTCCTTACCTACCAGCAACGAGCAGATCAGGAAGAAGAAACCCACGCTGAAGTTTCCTGCCAGATCGGCGATTGCACCAAGCGTTGTCGCTAGGAAAGGTTGTGATGTGGCAGCTGAAGCCACCGGTGGAGCGGCTTTCGCTCCTGATTTAGGTCTGTTTTTCTTTTTGGACATAGCGTCTCCTGTTGTGCCCTCCCCAAGGCATTGATTGATCCACCTGGGATAGGGAAAACGGAGAGCTCGCCTGAGGGCGATTTCTCACCCCCAGGTGGTGTGTGCTGCAAAGCAGCGATGGCACCGCTAGGCGCCAGCAACACCCTTTCGAGTGCCGCTTTTCAGTCCAGCCAACATTGGCAGGAACGGAAACCGCTTAGGAAAAATGGTTTTTCCTAAGTGGTCTCGCGACCCCCAGGTTTCCCTGGGAATCGCAGACTTTTGATAGCAAAACTGAGTGAGGATCAGAGGTTAACCGACTGAATGAAGCGGTTAACCACATCTTCTTGCTCCGATTGGCTCAAGCTTTCGAAGTGCTTTCCCCAGTGGAGGCCAGCAAACTCCTTAGCTTCGTCAATCGACCCCGAGTAGATTGCCGTAGCAGGCACTTCCACGGTTAGCGTGATGATGTCACCGGAGTCGTCTCCGAGGTCTTCCGTTTTAAGGACCAGCACCTTCGCGGTAAAACCCATTTTCGCGACATAGGCTATAGCACCATTTCTGGTTGCCACTTGCGGGACACCATATTTTTTCGCGGATGGGTACTTCACTTCCATGAGGACGGCCTCGCATTCCGCTAAGCGAGACGTATCAATGAGAACGACCTCCTTGCTTTCAGCGAGTGTTGTCTCACCGATACCGGGGTCATCCAAACCGTCTTCAGTGTTGATTTCGATCTGCACCTGGATGGTTTGGCTTGAGGCCGTGGTAGAAGGTCCTTCCTGTGTACTGGTACCGCTATGGCGAAGGTTGTTGATCAGTTCGCTAAGAGCTTCCAGTTCTTCGGCGTCTACGACAGTCAAATCATCGCTGCAACCAGTGTTGTCAGCCGATGAGATCACGTCGTCCGCTTGCTCCCCAATTGCATCGTAACTGTCGGCCAATGCGAGCACCTCAGCCGGGACCGGGAAGCCGCTTGCCGTTACAGCGGAGAAGAAAGAGCGGAGTTGAGTTGTATAGGACATGGGATTGCTCCTGGGCAGAGTCGAGACCATATCCCCCCTATGGGGATATGAAGCCCCAATGGGTTTTGTCGGTGCTAGCTGAGCGCCAGCTTGCTTATCTCGTTATCTGCTCAAGCAGGTAACGAAAATCGGAGCCTTATCCAAAGGCGGGCTTTGGATAAGGTTCTGAAAAGGGATTTTCAATTGAAGGATGGGCTAACGATACCCAGGTTTCCCTGGGTACCGCAGACCTTGTTTGAGTCCAAGCCTCTAGATGGCCTACTCGACGATGTACATGGGGCCTTCCGGACCCTGCACCTGCGTCAGAACGACACCTTGTTCAGGTTGGAGCAAGATTTTGTCGTAGACCTTGAACGCGGTGAATGCCAGGGCATCCTCGTTGAAGTGAACATGCATGCAGGGCAGATGTTCGGCTTCGTTTTGGGGGTTGGTGTTTACCTCAGCGGTTACCGACAAGAGATTGTCCATGTGGCCTTCCAAAGCGCCTACCGTAAGGTAGATCTGCCCGTTGGAAAGTCGCTGGTCGTCGATGTCGATCTGGTGGGTTAGCGGAGCCTGTTTATCCTCGTAGCCTTCCCAGTGTTTAACCGGAACGGATTTGAGGATCGGGAATGGTTCTGCATATTGGCCCGGCTTGTTGAAGCTGGCATTGCTGCCGGCCGGTAAACCATCAACATGCTTAACCACCTCGCGAACGAACTCGGCATCAACGCCTTGTTCGCCGTACGGCGATTCGCCCACTTTTCCTGTAACTACCAGATCAGAAACGTAGAGCTCCTGGTCACCGATCTGCAGAGTGCGGGCAGCATCCTCCTCGAGGCCAACACCATCCGCATCCAGGACAATCACGCGGACGCCTTGAGAGGCAACCACGCGGGTGATCTGGTCTGCAGACTTGTAGATGACGACTGTGGGTAGTCGCTTGATCGCCTTTCTCGCCTCAGTGGCCTCTATGAGCACCAAGAGGCGCTCAAAATCGTTGCCTGAAGCGACAGTGAAGACTTTCGAGTCCTCAAGGGCGGATATGTCGCCGAGGCCTACTTCAAAGGCCCGAGCCTGTGCGCTGTTGGCGAACGACTTTGAGCGGGGGAAAACAATGCCACCATCAAAGGACACGTCAAAATACGCTGTAGATGTTTCGCGGTGGGTCTTATGTAGCTCGATTCCCTCCTCGGCCATCACTTTAACACCTTCGACGTAAGCCTCGACCTCGCCTGCGGTGCTGAAACTTCGGACTAAGTAGTCTTCAGGTAACCAGCCGCTGGCAAACGCCACGATCGACTCCTGAGATGTGAGGACAAGGGCTTTATGATTTTGCATGGACAATCTCCAGAATGAAGACCGACATGCTCTCCCTGGCCGGGAGAGACATCCCGGTAGGGGTTTTTGGATCGGACGATCCGTTTAAGTGCTGGTGAACCACCAGCTGGGTGCTGCAGCTCGCATTGAGCTAGCAGTGGAGCTTGAAATATACCGGGTTAATCGGTGAGCCGGAAGATCTTGGGGTGGCCGGATCGGAGATGGTCACTGCAGGGCTTCAAATGCGAGAGACAAGCGATCTACAGGCTTGACTAGATGGGCAATTACTTCAGTGCTTGATGGGTATACGTACGCCAGCATTCCGATCTTGTTGGAGAAGACGAGGATGTACCGCATTGGTGCCCGCCCAGGCCCTGGTAGATTCTGCCTGCCATCCTGATTCCATCCCAGACGTGTGAGCTCAGCACATTTGGTGTTCTGGTAGCTGGTAAGCATGGCGACCTCTCGGCAGTTTGAGGGGTCATAAGACCATGGGTTAGCGAAAGAGCAAGGCACCAGATGCCAGGTGAAAGTCATGCTGGCTGGCCAGATGGGATACTTTGCTGGCTTAGATGTCCCATGTGAAAGCGACGTGCAAGACCCTATCTAACCAGTCTGGTGTAGGAGCGTCACAACTCCAGAAGTGAGGTCGTATGTGCAGTCATTACGAAGCGCCCAGCCGTGAGCAGTTGGTCGATGCTTTCGGTCTGGAGCCTGAAGGGCAATACGAAATTGACCTGTGGCCAGGCCGTACGGGCGTCATGATTCGCAATCTGGTTCCCGAAGGGGATGAGCCCGTTGAAACAGTGGCCTCCACCGGTGTTTTTGGTCTTCTCCCTTTCTGGGCGAAAGGCAAAAGCTATGCGCGTAATACCTATAACGCACGCAGCGAGACGGTTGCGACGCTCAATTCATACCGTGATGCCTGGAAGAAATCGAAGCACTGCATCATCCCTGCCGCGGCGATCTATGAGCCCGATTGGCGGCCGGGGAAGCCCAGGCCAGCTCGGATTTCGCGGAAGGATGGTCGACTGCTCGGGATCGCTGGGCTTTGGGAGACCTGGAAGGATTCAGCTGGCGAGCAAGTGCACAGTTTCACGATGCTGACGATCAACGCAGATGGCCATGAAGTAATGCAGAATTACCACAAGCCAGGTGCTGAGAAGAGAATGGTCGTTATCTTGCCTGCAGGTGCCTACCGAGATTGGCTATCGGCTCGTCCGGAGGAGAGCAGAGAGTTCCTGAGGCAGTACCCTGCTGACAGGCTCCAAGGCATAACCCTAGAGCCTGAATGAGAGCAAGGCCGGAATGTCGTTACAGACTCAGACCTCGGTCTCAGCTTCGTCTTCTGTCACTTTAAGGCTGGCGGAGTAAAGCATGCCGTCACTGCCGAATCGGCAGATATAGCGCGGGTCATTGCGATAGCCATCCGCGATCGCCAGCTTCATTGCTTTGTAGGTCTCGGGCGATCGCTCACGCTGTGCGAGCGGAACTCCACCTTCGTTGTAGTAGAGGTCAACGATCGTATCCCACTGCTTGATCAGGCCAGCCCAGGCCGGCCCGTGGACGGCCATTTCATGAATGCGGGGTTTCCATTCTGGGAAAATGTCCAGCAGGCGCAGGCAGCGTCCCAAGTCAGACGGGTCAGATGGGGCGCTGAAATCATCGTCCTCTGGCGTTTCCCCAATCATGTGAGCACAGATGGCGGTGGACGATAATCCAGTGTCAGAGGACAGCAGCCAGCGAATGACTTTACGTTCGACGTTCTGCATCAGATGCTCCAGGGCAGTTGTAGATGTATCAATTCTTCCCTGATGTGTTACGGCCAGGCAGGTAGTTCGCCCCCATTACCGGGCAGGATTGCCGGGGGTTGGTTTGCCGGGAGGCTGTTATCCTGGTCAGAGACTGGCCGCCAGGTCGGACCAGGCCTATGAGAAGGGGGATTTTCCGTGAGTAATCGTGATGTCTGGATCGGGACCGGAATCGTGGTCAAAGTCGCCAGAAAGGTTCACAAAGAACCGGTGCTGGATGCTGAGCGGGAGTACTTGAACTCGATGCTGAAGCACCGGGCTGGTGAAGTCCTAGAAGATGCGGGACAACGATTGGTCGAGCGTTTTAAGGCATACCCTAGAGGGGAGTGATTACCCCTCGTTGAGGTACTGCACCTGGTGGGCCTCCGTCGGTAATGGAACCTCCCATTTGAACAGCATGCGCCGTATCGCTTCGTTGCTCAGGCTCGTATCCCGCTTGCCATTCCTACGGTAAATCTCCTTCTCCGGCATTTCCAAGTACATGATCTCTGCCTTCGCGCTGTAGGCGTACAGCAGGTCCAGTGTCTTCTTGCGCATCTGGGCTGAAAGGTGCGTTGAGTTCCACACGAAGGACCTTTTTTCTCGCAGAAGAGCCTTCGCCTGGTCGATCGCGTAATGCGCGGCCGCGCCTTCATTGTCACCATGCCGCAACCCCAAGGCCTCGCGTGCATCGTCGAATGAGACGACAGGGAGGTCTGGGTAATGTTTCGCTACCCAGGTGTTTTTCCCGCTGGCGGGCATCCCAGACATCACTATGACGCGAGATCCAGCTGGCTCGTGCAATGCGTAATCTGGGTGTACGCGAGTGCCTCGGAAGTACTGGACCCTGGTGTAGTCGTCCGCAAATGGGCGGGGACCGTAAAGGCAGCCTTCCTCCTCGGCAAGCTCTCGAAAGAGTTCAATTTCGTCGAGAACCCCCGACTTCCCTACGTAAGTTCGCCCCTCCATGTCAGCCTGCGCGACAGCGCATAACATCCACACTGGCAGCTCCCAGGAAAGCTTGTGTAGAACGTATTCCGGCGTTTGCCCGCTTCTGTTCCCCGACAATGCGAAGAACGGCAACTGGTGGACGGAAATGATCCTGCAGATCTGCTCCCGGATGGCCATCGGCACGCCAGCTCTCCAGAGAAGAAGGCGCGCATCGACCGCACCGCGGCGGGAATGGCCTGGCTGACCAATGCGCCCGGTTTGCGGATCGATAACTGTCGTGTCCGGCTTCGATATGTCGTGCAGCAGCGCGGCGAAGAAGAGCACAAATCGCTGCTCATCTGTCGCCTGCTGATAGGCCTTTTGCTCGAGTAAAGCGTCCACGACCATGCAGGTATGGGTCCAGACATCACCCTCCGGGTGCCAGTACGGATCCTGCGGTGTATCGGCCAACCGCGACAGTGAAGGTATGGCCTCGAGGCACGCCTTCCTGTCGATGTTTTGGCCAGGCGCTGGGATCAGGCTGTTAAGTTGTCGAATGTCCATGTCACATGTTCTCCCTCAGTAGCCAGAGCGCAACCCAGCCCAATCCATGGAGAGACGGGGGGAGTAAATGTCTGCCCCCTGTGCCAGTAGGTTTGGGATGAATGGTTGCGTAGCGTGGTGTTGATCAACATCCAGAATCGCCTGAACGAAGTCCTGACGAACCCACTTCAGCCGGCCGGTTGTTTCGTTCTCGTCCTCGAGCTTCAAGTACAGGCCTTCCATCAAGGTTGACTTGTCGCATTGGCGCCAAGACCGCTCCAGATCTAGCCCTTCGCGACGCACTGTTGCTTCGAAGGCTGCATGCCAGGTTTCCGATTTGGCTTTCGAAATCCGGACAAGCTCAAGCAGGTCCTTGAGTCTCTTCGGTGCTGGGCCTTCATAAAGAACTGGCACAGACAGAATAGGGCCGTCCTGGAGGAGCTGGCGCCTGGCTGGAGTCGACAGAAAGATGCATTTGGATCGATCCCAAACGTCAAACTCGCAGAAGAAGTGCGGGAGACGGTCGTAGAACACCGAATGTTTCTTGTGCAGCCACTCTCCGTAGAGAACAAATCTGTCCTCCAGTCGCTCGATTAGCCAATCCTCATGGGCGACTGCCCATTGCTTGAAGAGGTTGAACTGCCGCTCCCGGCCGCCGCCAGTGAGGTAGTGACCGCGGGACTGGAGCATTAGCTCGCCGGCGGCCGAGAAGCTAATGCCGGCATTGGCGCCATCCAGCTTCTCTTCTACTACCAGCCACTGGTCGATCAAGGACGCATAGCGGACCTGATCAGCATCGGAATCGCCTTGCTGCAGGCGAGATCCCTCCAGGTGCGGAGTGCGGGGGTACTTCTGAAGCTCAACGTTTTGCGCATAGGCGCAGAAATCCACGTTCATGGGTTTTCTCCTTAGAAATAGGGAAAACCGACGACAGGACTATGGCGAGCTGTATGTGGGAAGCAGCCGCGCAGGTGCGCGGGCAGCCATCAAGCACGATGGACCGTCGTCGGTATCAGGCGAGTTGGCTGGTGCAGGGCACTTCGTTCACCACTGAAAGATAGGGGGATGGAAATAAGGCGCGCATTCAACATCGAGCCTGACCAGCTGTCAAGCTCCTCCAGGACTGCTTACTGGCTGTCTCTTGATTGCAACGTGTCGATCTGCACCTCTGTCGGGAGCAGATTGCCGCCAGAACGGAAAGGGTAGGTGTGATTCTGCTCCTACCTTCCGCGGAAGGGTTGTCCGTTGAAGAGGTAACACGTTTGGCATCTCAGGCCATCGAGCTGTCGAACCAGAGTGAGTAACACCTCAGCACAAAGGAAGATGCGTAATGCTTGGTCAAGTGAAGATGGCAGCTGCCATCATTTTCTCTATGGGTGTCGGTGTCGCGCAGGCTGCTGTCGACCTGGACAAGATCTGTATGCTCAAGGACAAAGGCTACGAGGCGGGGGAGGTTGTAATCCTCTCCGAGGACTTCAAGAAGTATGGTGCCGAGGGCATGGTCTGTAGCACGGTCAATGGGGAGGGCGTGTGGCTGATGCTCGCCGATCGCTCAATCGAAAGCGTGAAGCAGAGCCTGAAACAGGCAGACCAGCAGGCGAATTAGCCGCAGCAAGTGATGATGGCCTAGCCTAAAGGGATAGGTCATCACGAGCCCGAGTTGCAGTTGTGAGTGGCATGCGAGAATGATCACCATCAAGTACAGCTGCAGGTGAGCCGACCCCGCTATGGATGACATAAAAACCGCTGCTAAGCGCCGATTCGAACGTGCTGTTCAAGGTGCGAACTGGCAGGCGCAGGTACAGGGCGATCCCACCAATACGGTTGCTTTCTGGCTCTATTCCGTAAACCCGGTCCAAGGGGCGCGTCTCATCGTGCAGCTTTCCGTTGAAGGCTACCGAGAAGCATGCAGTCCAGCAGGATTTCCTCGTGAGCCAGGTATTACGCCAGCGGACGTGCTCGGTGGCTTTCTCGGCGAGTACGACCTGATCGAGGATCTGCAGTCTCGGCTTGAGAAGCACAAGGAGCTCGCGGCGGCTTTGCTGTACTACGCGAGCTCAACCCAGACATGGGGCATTCTGCCCCCGCTTGGAGATGTGCCGGGAATTCATATGGTGATTAGCGACTGGTCCACTGTATCCAGCGGCCGGGTCTTTCGTCCCTGCGCTAAAATTTCTCCGTCGGTGCTATCCCCGGAAATCCTGGCAGATGTGCTTGGGGATATGATCGATATTCATTTGTTGAAGAATCCAAGCGAGTACCCAGTTCTGCCTAAGTTGTCGAGTACAGGAAGCTGATATAGCATGGGATCTCTTCTCTTTCGTGCATGCGCGCGATAGAGCAATAGCTGTTCGCAGCACTCTGGCCAGCCGGCCTTAACCCACAGGGGCGTCCTCCCTTGTGGGTAGGCGCCTCTCTCAATCGGAGACGCCTAAATGACTTTCTTCCCTCGCGCAATTCTTCTACTGCATCGCCTTCACTGGGTGACTTTCGTTTAACCGAAAATGTCCGCCCATAGGAGGGCTTATGAGCAAGATTTGGGGTCATATGAATGCTGCCGAGCGCCTGGCATCGAAGATCGATTACCTCGCATACAACTATGGTGAAGAGCATCTGCTCACCGTGGCTGCACGCCGGGGCGATCTCGATGCCTTCACCAATGCCGGCGCTTACATGGGGTTATGCCGAGATAAGG
>NZ_JAEILC010000072.1:0-10302 GCF_016307435.1 Pseudomonas sp. S4_EA_1b
AACTTAGTCAAGGCGCCGCTTGAGCCGAACGCTGTTTTTATCTGGAGAATATTTATGAAAGTTTCCCTGTTGGGTGCCGGTATTGTGCTGGGCGTTGCATTGAGTGGCGCGGCCATGGCCGCCGACTCCACCGATGCAGATGCCCAGTCTGGCGCTGCCGATTCCACGGTGCTGACCCAGACCCACGATGCCAAAGCCGCCAAGAAACAAAAGGCCGAAACCACCAAGGGCGGTCGCCCACTGAACAGCAGCCACCAGGCCGCGCCGAAAACCTCGAACTAACGGGAAAACCGATCGCCTGTGGGAGATGGCAAGCGCCATTCCCACAGGCCTGTTGAACATAGTCCCTCACATAGCCCCTCAGACCGTCACCCATGTCCAACCCTTCAACGCCCATCGATGCCTGCCAGACACCCCTCCCGGAGACCGACCAGGTCTGCGCCTGGCTGATGCGGCACGCCGGCCTGAAAACCGTCGATCTGGAGCGTGCTCGCCGTCTGGCTCAGGCGTCCGCCGACGACGAATTGCTCGGCCTGCTCACGCGTCTGGGGCTGGTTTCCGAAGTCGAACTGGCGCGCGCCTGGGCCCAATTGCTCGGCGCGCCGCTGCTATTGGCGGAGGCCGCGCCCGCGCTGCTCGATCCGTTGCCGGTGTTGACCGAGCGCTTTATGCGTCATTACCAAGTGGTGCCGGTGGGGTGGCAAGAAGGCGGGCTGACAGTACTGTCGGCCAACCCGGCGCAACGCTACGCGTTCCAGGCCCTGGCCTATGCCTGCGGGGTGCCGGTGTGGCTGGCGGTGGGGCCGCGCACCGAAGTCGATACCTTGATCGAGCGCTATTACGGCCAGGGCCGTTCGACCATGGGCACCTTGATCGAAAACCTCGATGAGCAGGGCGGCGCCTTGGAAGACATCGAACACCTCAAGGACATGGCCTCCGAAGCGCCGGTGATTCGTTTGGTCAACCTGATCCTGCAACGCGCCGTCGAGCAGCGCGCCTCGGACATCCATATCGAACCGTTCGAGAACCAACTCAAGGTGCGCTACCGCATCGATGGCGTGCTGCATGACGCCGAAGCGCCGCCGTCCAGCTCGTCGGCGGCGGTGATTTCCCGAGTAAAGATCATGGCGCGCCTGGACATCGCCGAGCGCCGCCTGCCCCAGGACGGGCGCATCATGCTGCGCATCCAGGGCAAGGAACTGGACCTGCGGGTGTCCACGGTGCCCACCAGTTTTGGCGAGTCGGTGGTGATGCGTTTGCTCGACCGCCAGACCGTACGCTTCGACTTCCAGAGCCTGGGCTTCGACGGCGAGCGCCTGCAAACCTTTCTCGATGTGCTGGAGCGGCCCCACGGCATTCTGCTGGTCACCGGCCCGACCGGCTCGGGCAAAACCACCACGTTGTACACCGCGCTGTCGCGGCTCAATACCGCCGAGCGCAAGATCATCACCGTGGAAGACCCGGTGGAATACCAACTCGAAGGCATCAACCAGATCCAGGTCAAACCCGCCATCGGCCTGGATTTTGCCGGTGCGTTGCGCTCTATCGTGCGTCAGGACCCTGACGTGATCATGATCGGTGAGATCCGCGACCTGGAGACCTGCCGCATCGCGATCCAATCGTCGTTGACCGGGCACCTGGTGCTGTCGACCCTGCACACCAACAGCGCGGCGGCGAGTATCACGCGCCTGCTGGATATGGGCGTAGAGAGCTACCTGATCGCCTCGACGGTCAACGGCATCCTCGCCCAGCGCCTGGTGCGCCGCCTGGACCCGGCCACGCGCGTAGCCTTCGAAGCACCGCCTGAATTGATCGCGGAACATGGCTTGGATCGCCTGACGGACCGACGTCCGATTGTGCTCTATCGCCCCGGCACTGGTGGTTATCGCGGCCGTAGCGCCATCACCGAATTGCTGGTGATGAATGACGAACTGCGCAGCCTGCTGATGCGCCAGGCCGACGCTGCCACCCTCGAACAGGCGGCGCGCCGCAGCGGCCTGCGTACCCTGCACGAAGAAGGCTTGCGCCAGGCGCTGGCCGGCATCACCTCGCTGGAAGAAGTGCTGCGCGTCACGCGTGGGGAGGGCACGTGAGCCTGTTCAAATACCGCGCGCTCGATGCTCAGGGTGCGCCGCACAACGGCACCCTCGACGCGAAGGATCAGCCCACTGCCGTGACCCTGCTGCAAAAGCGCGGCCTGCTGGTGCTGCAGGTCGAGCCAGCGGGCCTCAGTGGCCTGCATAAAGCCCTGGGCCGTGGCCAGCTCAACGGCGCCGCCCTGGTCAGCTTCACCCAGCAACTGGCCACGTTGCTCGGCGCCGGGCAACCCTTGGAGCGCGCCCTTGGCATTCTGCTCAAGCAACCCGGCCAACCGCAGACCCGCGCGCTGATCGAGCGCATCCGCGAACAGGTCAAGGCCGGCCAGCCGTTATCCAAAGCCCTGGAAGCAGAGGGCGGGCAGTTCTCGCCGCTGTACCTGAGCATGGTGCGCGCCGGCGAGGCGGGCGGGGCCCTGGAAAACACCCTGCGTCAACTCAGCGACTACCTGGAACGCAGCCAGTTGCTGCGAGGCGAAGTGATCAACGCACTGATCTATCCGGCGTTTCTGGTGGTCGGCGTACTCGGTTCCCTGGCGCTGCTGCTGGCCTATGTGGTGCCGCAATTCGTGCCGATTTTCAAAGACCTTGGCGTGCCGATCCCGCTGATCACCGAAGTGATTCTGGGCCTTGGGCAGTTTCTCGGCGCCTATGGATTAGCCGTGCTGGCCGGCCTGATCGTAACGGTCTGGGTCCTGGCCGCGCGTCTGCGCGACCCCCAGTGCCGCGAACGCTATGACCGTCGCGTGCTCGGCCTGCGGGTTATCGGCCCGTTGCTTCAACGGGTCGAAGCCGCACGCCTGGCGCGCACCCTCGGCACCTTGCTCAGCAACGGCGTGGCCCTGCTGCAAGCATTGGTGATTGCACGGCAGGTCTGTACCAACCGCGCCCTGCAAGCCCAGGTGGCCCAGGCCGCCGAGTCGGTCAAGGGCGGCGGCACCCTGGCCAGTGCGTTCGGCGCCGAGCCGCTGCTACCGGACCTGGCCCTGCAAATGATTGAAGTCGGCGAACAAGCCGGCGACCTGGACGGCATGTTGCTCAAGGTCGCCGATGTGTTCGACGTCGAAGCCAAGCGCGGCATCGACCGCTTGCTGGCCGCGCTGGTGCCGTCGCTGACCGTGGTCATGGCGGTGCTGGTGGCGGTGATCATGTTGGCGATCATGCTGCCGCTGATGAGCCTGACCAGCAATATATGAACCCACAAGGACCCACTCCCATGCGCCATACCCGATTCAAACCCGCCCGCCGCCAGGGCGGTTTTACCTTGCTGGAAATGCTCGCCGTGATCGTGCTGCTGGGCATCGTCGCGACCATCGTGGTGCGCCAGGTCGGCGGCAACGTGGACAAGGGCAAGTACGGCGCGGGCAAGGCCCAATTGGCCAGCCTGAGCATGAAGATCGAAAGCTATGGCCTGGACGTCGGCTCGCCGCCCAAGACCTTGCAGCAACTGGTCGAAAAACCCGCCAACAGCGCCGGCTGGGCCGGTCCGTATGCCAAACCGTCGGACCTCAAAGACCCGTTCGGTCACGCCTTCGGTTACCGCTTCCCCGGCGAACACGGCGCCTTCGACCTGATTTTCTACGGCCAGGACGGCCAGCCCGGCGGCGATGGTTACAGCGCCGACCTGGGCAACTGGGAATAACCCATGCCCGCCCGCCAACGCGGCTTTACCCTGCTGGAAATGCTGGTGGTGATCGTACTGATCAGCGTCGCGGCCGGCTTGGTAGGGTTTGGCCTGCAACAGGGCCTGCGCGCGGCCAAGGAACGCCAGGTGGTAGGGCAGATGGTTGAAGCGCTGCGCAGCACGCGGGCGCGGGCGATTGTCAGCGGCGCCACGCAAAGCACGCTGTTCGACTTGAACACACTCAGCTTCCAAGCTCCGGATCGCCCACCCAAACACTGGCCCGCCGAGCTGCAAGTGACCCTGCACACCGCCGAACAGGCCGGCTCCGCGATTGAGTTCTACCCCGACGGCAGCTCCACCGGCGGTCATCTGCTACTGGCCCACGGCACGCGGCGTTGGCGCATCGATATCGGCTGGCTGACCGGCAGCGTGCAATCCAAGGCGTTGCCATGAAAAAACAAGGCGGTTTCACCTTGTTGGAAATGCTCGCCGCGCTGCTGTTGATGGCCCTGTGCAGCACGGTGCTGCTGGTCGCCTTTGGCCAAAGCGCACGTTCGTTGCTGCAAGTGACCCACAGCGACCGCCTCAGCCACGCCGCCCTTAGCGTGATGGACCAGGAAGCCTCCGGGCCCCTCGCCAACGGCGTGCGCCAGGGCGAACTGGACGGCATCGCCTGGCAGTTGCGTATCGCCCAACAACCCGGACGCCTCGGCCAGCCGCATTTGTTTCGCCTCGACCTGACCGTCAGCGAAGGCCCGCGCAGCGCGCAATTCAGCACCTTGAAATTGCGCGGAGCGAGCCTGTGAACACACGACAACAGGGCTTCACCTTGCTGGAAATTCTTATCGTCATCAGCTTGCTGGGGGTGCTGCTGGTGCTGGTCGGGGGCGCGCTGCTGGGGGCCAATCGCGCGGTGCTCAAGGCACAGCGGTACACGCTAAGCCTGGATGAAATACGCGCGGCGCAGCAGTTTCTGCGTACGTCGATCAGCGAGGCGCTGCCCTTGGATGTTACCGAGGATGACAGCCAGACCGATGGCTTCTTTGTCGGCAGCGCCCAGCGCATGCAGTTTGTCGCAACCCTGCCCGGCGTGCTCGGCGGCGGCATCCAGCGCTTTACCTTGCAGTTGACCGGCGACCAGGCGCAGCGCGATTTGCAGGTGGCGTTCGCGCGGTTTGAGTCGCCGGCCCAGGTCAGTGTGCCGGCCTCACGCGGCGAGCCGCAGGTGTTGCTCAGCGATGTCGAAGACCTGCAATTGAGCTATCGCGGCTTGTCGCCCAAGGGCCAGCCGACCGGCTGGCTCAGTGACTGGCCATGGTCGCGGCGCTTGCCCCAGACGGTGCGGATCGCCGCGCGGGTCAACGGCCCGGTGCCGTGGGTGACCCAAGTGATTGCGCTGCGCCTGAACCTATCCAGCGGGGCCGCGGAATGATCCGTCATCAACGCGGCGTCGCGTTGCTGCTGGTGCTGTGGGTATTGGCGTTGCTCAGCCTGCTGCTGGGCGGCCTGGCCGGTTGGGTGCAACTGGAAACCCGTCAGGCGGCGTGGCATCGCCAGCACACCCAGGCGGTGCTCGCGGCCGAAGCGGGTATCGCCCTGGCGATGCAGGCGTTAGCCGACCCGTTGCAGCGCAAACAGTGGATCGCCGATGGGCGCGAAATCCCATTGGTATTCGACGATGCGCAGCTGCGCGTCAGCCTGCGCAGCGAGCGCGGCAAGTTGTATTTGAACAGCGCCGAGGTGGCCGATTTTGCCCGCCTGGCCCTGGCCTGTGGGGCCAGCCAGGCCCAGGCCAACCAAGTGGCGCGGGACCTGGAGGTGCGTCGTAACCAGGGCCTGGCGCCGTTTCGCGTGGTGGAAGAACTGCGTCAATTACCGGGCATGACCCAGGCGCTGTACAGCGCACTCGTACCCGAGATCAGCCTGTGGAGCGGCCTCGACCGGCCTGACCCAGCCTTCGCCAGCGCCCTGATGCGCCGTGCCCTGAACCTGCCGCACCTGAGCGCGGTGGGCGCCGACCCCGGCGAGGTGCTGGTGATCGACAGCCACGCCGAACGGCCCGGCGGCTACCACGCCCGATTGCAGGCCACCGTGTTATTGAGCCCCGCGCAAGGCAGCGCCCAACCTTATCGAGTACTCCGTTGGCAAGAATGAATGACTTCCTCGCGGCGCGCCTGCAACCGCTTACGGCGCCCATCGCCCAGCGCTGGCGTGGCAGCCTGTTGCAACAGGGCTGGCGACTGTGGCTCAAGGAACTGCGTGGCTGCCTGCCGCGCTGGTTGTCGCTGCACGATATCCCCGACCGGCTCTACCACTGGCCACTGACCGCCGCCGTGCCGCCAGTGGTGGGGGAGGTGCGCCAGGTGCTGTTGCTGGCTCCGCAGGCGGTGCTGATGCAAACCCTGCGGCTGCCGCCGGCGACGGCGCGCAATCTGTCCACGGTGGTGGGTTATGAACTGGATCGCTTTACCCCGTTCGATGCGAATCAACTGTACTTCGTCGCCCGCCAGGAGCGCCGCATGCCGACCCATGTCGACGTGACCGTGGTGGCGATTTTACGTGAGCGTCTGGACCAGATCCTCAGCGACTGCGCCGCCCTGGGGTTGCAGCCCCATGCCGTGGATGTGCAGGACGCTGGGGGCAACGCCCTTGGCGTCGACCTGTTGCCGCCGCCGCTGCGCCGCCGTCAGCGTCCGGCAGGCAAGGGCTTGCAGCGCAGCCTGCCGTGGCTGTGCGGCGCCTTGATGATCGGCGCCATGGTGCTGTGGCTCGATGACCGTCAACGGGTTTTGGAGGCCATGCAGCAGAGCGTGCGCGAGCAAAAAGCGCAGGTGGCCGAAGTTCAAGCGTTGCGCCAGCAACTGCTCAATACCCGCGGCGCCGCGCAGTACCTGATCCGCCGCAAAATGGCGCAACCGCCGCTGTCGGCGCTGCTCAACGAACTGACCGCGTGCCTGCCGCCCGACACCTGGCTCGACCAGTTGGAAGTCAGCGACGGGGCCGAGGTGTCCTTCTCTGGCCAAAGCGCCAAGGCTAGCGCGCTGATCACTCGGATCAAAGGCTGCCGCAGCCTGGAAAACGCCCAGTTCGAAGGGGTGATCCAACCCGATGCGCAAACCGGCAAGGATCAGTTTTCCTTGCGCGCCCACCTGCACCAGGAGGCCGCTGATGCGCCGACCCCTGACACCCCGTGAACGCCGTGGCGCCGCCCTGATCGGCCTGGCTCTGGTACTCGGCGCCGTGTACTGGCTGTTGATCGACAGCTGGTTCGCCGGCCCCTTGCGCGCTATGGGCGAGCAAGCCGAGCAGTTACGCGAGCAACAACAACGCTACGCCGGGGTACTGCGCCAGGCCGACAGCCTGCGCCAACAGTTGCAGCAGGCGCGCCAGGACCCCACCAGCAGCACCAGCCTATTGCCCGGCGATGACCCCAGCGCGGTGGCCGCCGACTTGATGCAACGCATCGCCGACCTGATCAACAGCCGCGCCACTGTCGGCGGCGGTTGCAGCTTGACCCAACGCATGCCGATCACCCCGGAACAAGACGACAGCGAGCCCTATCGCCAGGTTAAAGTCAGCCTCACGCTTAATTGCGCCATCGAGCCGTTGACCGCGATTCTGCACGAGCTGGAATACCAGCGGCCGTTTCTGTTCGTCGATGAAATGAGCATCCGCCGCGCGCCGAGCGCGCCGGTCAGTGGCGGTGCCGGCAAGCTGGTGGTACACCTGTTGGTGCGCGGCTACCTGCAACCGGCGAGCGCGCGGCAGGTGCAGCCATGATCAGTGCATTGCGCCCCCTCGAATGGGTATTGCTCGGCGTGGCCGCGCTGTTGGGCCTGCTGATGGCCGGCATTCTCAGCAGCATCGGCGACGCACCCCAATGGCTGCCGGCGCCAGCGCCGGATGCGCGTACACAGGCCGCGCCCAAGGTGCTGAATGCACCGAGTGCAAGTCTCGACAGCCTGGCCGGCACCTGGCAGGCGCCACTGTTCAGCCCGGATCGCAGCCCTGACCGCGCTGTCGGTGAGGCCGGTGTGTCCGGCTTTTCGAGCCTGGTGCTGACCGGCGTCCTTCTGGACGGCAACGTGCGGGTGGCGCTGCTCAAGCGCGCGGATGGCCCGCCGCTCAAAGTCCACCAGGGTCAGACCCTGCCCAGCGGCTGGCGACTCGAACAGCTCACCCCACGCGACGCCCGTTTTGTGCTGGATGGCCGCACGCAAACCCTGAGCCTCAAAACCCCGCGTTTGCCGCCGCCGTCCATGACGCCCCCGATTACCCTTCCTCACGAGTCCACCCCTTGATCGATACTTTCCCTGGCGCTTTGCGCACCACTGCGTTTTGCCTGGCCACCGCCGTCACCCTCGGTGGCTGCGGGACCTTTCCCGAGCACCTGGACGCCGACCCGGCGCTGTTGCACGAAGCGTTGCAAGGCACCGGTTCGCAACGCCCGCCGGTGGACCCGACAACGGAACAGGCACCGCTCGACAATCCCCAACCCAGCGCGAAAACCCCACCCCAGCGCCAGTTGATCCGTGGCAACCAGTCCTTCGTTCGCCCCCCAAGCGCCGCACCCGCCGGTCGCGAGGAGAGCGGCGGCGACATCGTGTTCAACTTCGCCGACCAGCCCATCGAAGCGGTGATCAACAGCGTGATGGGCGACCTGCTGCACGAGAACTACAGCATCGCCCAGGGCGTGAAAGGCACTGTCAGCTTTTCCACCTCCAAACCGGTGAATAAGCAGCAGGCGTTGTCAATCCTCGAAACCCTGTTGTCCTGGACCGACAATGCCATGATCCAGCAGGGCAACCGTTATGTGATCCTGCCGGCGAGCCAGGCGGTGGCGGGCAAACTGGTGCCGCAGATGCGCGTGGCACAGCCGTCCAGCGGGCTGTCGGCGCGGCTGTTTCCGTTGCGCTATATCTCGGCCACCGAGATGCAGAAACTGCTCAAGCCATTCGCCCGCGAGAACGCATTTTTGCTGGTGGACCCGGCGCGCAACGTACTGAGCCTGGCCGGCACTCCGGAAGAGTTGGCCAACTATCAGGACACCATCGACACCTTCGATGTGGACTGGCTCAAAGGCATGTCCGTGGGAGTGTTCGGCCTGCAACGCGCCTCGGTGGCCGAGCTGATGCCCGAGCTGCAAAAGATGTTCGGCCCCGACAGTGGCATGCCCTTGGCGGGCATGGTGCGCTTCCTGCCGATTGAGCGGACCAACTCGGTGGTGGCGATCTCGTCGCAGCCGCAGTACCTCAGCGAAGTCGGCGACTGGATCCACACCATCGATGAGGGCGGCGGCAACGAGCCGCAAATGTACGTGTATGACGTGCGCAATATGAAGGCCACCGACCTGGCCAAGTACTTGCGACAGATCTACGGCACGGGCGCGATCAAGGACGACGCCCCGGCTAAAGTCGCCCCTGGCCTGCGCACCGCGACCCTGTCATCCCCCGGCACCAACAGCACCTCCGGCAGTACGCCGGGCGGCTTGAGTAACAACCTCAATAACAACCCGCCCGCAGCGGAAGATGAAGAGCAGGAGCCCGAAGCCGATCAGGACAGCACTGCCCAGGACGCCAGTGAAGGCGCCCCGACCAAAAGCCTCGACGCCGGCACCCGCATCACCGCGCAGAAGAGCAGCAACCAACTTCTGGTACGCACGCGCCCGGTGCAGTGGAAAGAGATCGAATCGGCGATCAAACGCCTCGACAACCCGCCGCTGCAAGTGCAGATCGAGACGCGCATCCTCGAGGTCAAACTCACCGGTGAACTGGACCTGGGCGTGCAGTGGTACTTGGGGCGCCTGGCCGGTAATTCCACCAGCACCACCGTGGCCAACGCCGCCGGTAGCCAAGGTGCGCTGGGCGGTGGCGGGGCAGGGCTGGGGGCGACGGATTCGTTGTTCTATTCCTTCGTCAGCTCCAACCTGCAAGTGGCCCTGCACGCCCTGGAAACCAACGGCCGTACCCAAGTGCTGTCGGCGCCGTCGCTGGTGGTGATGAACAACCAACCGGCGCAGATCCAAGTGGGCGACAACATCCCCATCAGCCAGACCACGGTCAACACCGGCACCTCCGACACCACCTTGAGCAGCGTCGAATACGTGCAGACCGGTGTGATCCTCGACGTGGTGCCGCGCATCAATCCGGGCGGCCTGGTGTACATGGACATTCAGCAGCAGGTCAGCGACGCCCAGGACCAAGCCGCCAACAGCGACACGCAAAATAATCCGCGCATCTCCACACGCTCGGTCTCGACCCAAGTGGCGGTGCAGAGCGGGCAGACGGTGCTGCTCGGCGGCTTGATCAAACAGGACAACGCCGAAAGTGTCAGTGCAGTGCCCTACCTGGGGAAAATTCCGGGATTGCGCTGGTTGTTCGGCAACACCAGCAAGTCCAAGGACCGCACGGAATTAATCGTGCTGATTACACCGAGGGTGATCACCAGCAGCAGCCAGGCGCGACAGGTGACGGATGACTATCGCCAGCAGATGCAGTTGTTGCGGCCTGTTCAGTAAGCAGGTTTGAACTGCCTGCGTCATCGAAAAGGCTGGCTCATAACGCTGTGGTGAGCAGGCTTGCC